>DYRK01000423.1 GCA_020718785.1 Desulfatirhabdium butyrativorans
ATGCCTCCGACTTCGAGAAAATTTCCGCTCTGATTGTAATTGGCATAAGTCGCCAGATCATATTGCCGTTCATGGTCGTAAGAAATTCCTGCGACTAATTGAATCCCCGGATAAGCTTCATAATCTCCTGTGATTTCTCCGCCCGCAACCCCGTGCCTGTCAGACGGTCCGCCGTGAAGCCCTTCGCCGGAAGGAAAGCCGTACAATGCTCCGGTTTCTTCCGGGAATGCTTCATAGATATTTTCTTCTTCGCTGTAGTCATAGTAGGCTTTCATCAGCAGATGTCCTCGGTCGGCAAGCGGCAGTTTATAGCCGAGTTCCGCGTAGGCATACCGGCTTTCATTGCTGTCTTCATCTGTCAGCACTTCCAGAGCGCCGACAGGGATTTCACTTTCTATTTTCTGAAGAAAACCGGAGAAATAAAAATTTTTATAGCTGACATTAGTCCTGACCGTGTAATGACTGCTCTCATCTGTCATTTTTCTTGAAGCAGAAGGCGCAAAAATCGGGACGATGCTTGCCATATCTGATCTGACTTCTCCGTCATATCCGTCTGTAGTATAGTAATCAGCATAAAGGTAGGATTTGAAGTCGCCTTCTTTATATAAAAATTCGCTATATGGCTTCAGACTGTCAAAACTGCCGCCTTCGAAGGAGATACGCGAAGGTTTGTCTCCGCCTTCTTGGGTGATAATGTTGATGACACCTAAGAACGCTCCGGTGCCGTAAAGCGCGGATCCGGGTCCCCGGATGATTTCGATCTTTTCAATGCCGGCAAGCGGCAGTTTGCCGAGATGAAAAAGAGGGTCTCCCCAGAAAGCCTGCATACTGTGTCCGTCAATCATGATCTTCACTTTTTCATTGGATAAGGCTGAAGTCATTCCGCGTACATATATCCGATGCTGGGGCGAGTTCGTCGGAAGGACAATATCGAATCCGGGAACAGTTCTCAGCACATCCGTAACCGTTCTTGCGCCCATGTTCCGGATTTCCTCGCCCGTAATCACCGAAACAACGGACGGGGCATCCTGCAATGACATGGCGGTTTTAGTAGCAACAGAAACTTCCATGTTTAGCAGCTCTTCGATGGAAAGGTCGAGCAGTTCTTCTGTTCGGAGTTCTTCCGCAGACAGATATGATGAAAGACTCAAAACACATACCAGCAGCGGAACGGCTATCCTTCTTACAAAGCATCTTGCAGATGTCTTCATAATTTTCATCCCTTTCTTTGATTGTTGTTGTCAAATATCAGGAAAACGATTGTCCGGAGCGCCGAAACTTTCGGTTCGGCCTAAGCCTGCCCTAACCCTGCCGAACTGCAAGCTCGGCGATCCGGAACAGGAAAACATTTTTAAATACTACTGCATCGTAGGGGCATGTCGGCGACATGCCCTTCCTATAAATTAATACACAAATTCAAACGATGCACTGCAAATTACCATTCATATCCGACGGTCGCCAGATATCTGCACCCGTAGCCCAGAGTTCCCAGATCGGTAAAACGCAAAGACTCGGTAGTGGGATAATGGATTTCTTCATCAAAAAGGTTCGAAACATTGAGATTCAGATAACAGCCTGTATTGAAGAGTTTTTCTATCCGCAGATTGGTATTAAAAATAAAATAACCGTCTGTTTCATATCCCAGTCTGCCCCCTTTGGGATCATCGGGTCTTACGACAGGAAGACCGGTTGCTTTATCTACACCGTAAATATAATCCCAGTCGGCTTTCATATCATCCGCATAACGTCCGGTGACAGCAAATGTGATGTTTTTCGGAAATTCATAAGCTGCCTTGAAATAGCCCAGCCATTTCGGAGCATATCCCGGTTCTATGTCTTCAAATCCCTCTCTCTCGTTTTCAGTATCCTGATAGGTAACTCCCAGATCAAAACTCAGATTCTTAAACAGTTTTGCCTGAATCCCTATTTCCACTCCGGTAGTCGACAATTCGCCCACATTTTCCGCAGTCATAGAAAGGCTTCCGGTTGAGGGATTATAACTCCAGCCCGACGATATGAGATTTTCAGCTTCATTCCTGAAAACAGAGGCGTTGACAGTCAGATTCGGCGCCAACAAACCAATATAATTGATTTCATAGGTCTGAATTTCTTCAGATTTCAGCAGAGGATTTTCGAATATTCTGGCAAGGAAAGGTTTTTTGATTGCCTTTCCGTACATAAATTTGAGTACATTGTCGGCGTTCAAATCATAAATCAGGGCCAGTCTCGGAATGATTTCTATGTCCTTATCCGGTTCATACACTTTCTTGGTAACAGCCGGTTCTTTAATCGCATCTTCGGGAACCTGCGCCCTCACATATTCGTATGTTTCATTGTTGTCGAAGCGGATACCGCCGACCAGCCGGAACCTGCCGAAGAGCTTCCAGTCCGCCTGCACGAATAAAGAGTTTGTGGTAATCGGATCGGTAAATATATTCATATTGATCAGGCTGGGAACCCATGCCTTGGGCGCATCCTGATTTTCAAAATAATCATCCATGGTGTGACGGCTTAAGCCCATAATGATATTCAAATCAGAGACCGGTTTCAACACAGCATCAATTTCAAACCCGTAAGTATCGTAGGTGGCTGTATAACCCCAAAAGAAATAGGGATAAAAAAAATCGTGATGAGATTCGTAATTGAACTGAGCATAAGAACCCTTCATCATAACCGTCAGCCAGTCACACATCTCCTTTTCATATTCTATCCGGGCTACGGAATATCTTTGTTCAGGCGGGCCTGCCGGATCATCAGTCGGCGCAAATATCTTCGAGCCTCTTTCCCTGTGAAACATTCTGAAATCCGCTGTCAGTCCCTTATAGGCTACAGAGGCGCTGAACTGCTTATTTTCGTACTGCAAAGTTCCTTTTGTGGTTTCAAAAGGACGGTTATATGCCGAACCCGGTTTGGGAGGAGACTCCGTTACGATTGAAGGGTTGCTCATCATTTTGCTGTAAGGCTCATCAATACCGTCATCGCTTTCATAAGACGCGTGTAAGGAATACGAAATTGCTTCGATTTTTCCGCTGACACGGGAGAAGGCTTTATGTGTATTCAGATTTCCGAGAGACAAAGAGGCAAGACTGAGGGGCTTGTCATTATATCTGCCGTCTGTTATGATGTCTACTGCCCCGAAAAATGCCCCGGATCCGTATATCACCGACATGGGACCCCGGACAATTTCAATTCTGTCTATTGCCTCAACCGGCACATCCATACGATAAACAGGTGTGTCATTAAAGGGCTGCACACCGTTTATCAATACAGCCATATTGGCGAAAATACCCGGTGTGTAGAATCCCCTGACTCCGTAATTCATTGTTCCCGAAATATTATATTCGTCTGTCATATACATTCCCGGAACATTTTCGAGAATTTCATGCAAGCTCTGAAAGCCGTACTTTTTAATATCCTCACGGCTGATGACTACCACACTTGCAGGAATATCTTTGATCTTTTCCGCTTTTTTTCCGGCAACGGAAATTTCCATATTCAGGAGGTCTTCGATGGAAAGGTCAAGCAGTTCTTCTGTTCGGAGTTCTTCCGCAGACAGATATGATGAAAGACTCAAAACACATACCAGCAGCGTAACGGCTATCCTTCTTACAAAGCATCTTGCAAATGTCTTCATAATTTCCTCCGTTTCTCTGATTGTTCTTGCTTATCAAGTTCAAATAACTGCAATTGAAAAGCTTCGGTAGCTTTATTTTTACTCTTCTTTATTTCTGTATGAATTATTTTTGCAAGAAAATCGTCAAAATGCGTCAATGCCTCTGAAAAGCGATGATAATCTGAAATGTTGTTTTGCGAGGCACCTGCTGTTTTCAGCACTTCGCCCATATAATACAAAAATAACTGATTCTCGCTATGATCTGCAATATCCAAATACTCCAATTTTTTCAGATCAATCCCTTTCAATGTTTCTCTGACAATCCAGTATGAAACCGGATTCAGATCGCATCCGATGACTTTGGCACCGAGTCGGTTTGCCTCGACAAGCGTTGTTCAGCCGCCCATAAAGGGATCGGAAATAACCGTATCTTGTAAATTATGCTGCTGAAAATATGCACTGGAAGTAGATAATCCGCCGCCCCGGTTTCTGGCAAACAACTTGGTATCGCGGCAGGCTGCCGACAGAATCAGCGGCCGAAACAATGCGCCGGGACGCCTCGCCCACCATTTGTGCAGGGAACAGACAGGGCGGCAGTATTGCCTCTTTCCTGTTTCATCCTGTGCAAGTTTGCTGATGATTTCTACATCTTCGGCAGTGATAAATTTATCTGGCATATTAATGAGACAACTTCCAATTATCTGTTAATTGGGACTTTTGATAACCGCGTTCATCCAAAAATGTTACCAATTCACCCAAAGATGGAAACTCCTGAAGAAATTCATTTTTTAAATGTTTCATGATTTTGATTCCCATACGTTTCTGATACTTTGTCAAACTTAAATCGTACCAAGAGAGAAGATCGTCCTGAGTGATAATTCCCCGAACCGCTTTTCCTATTTGATGCAAAAGAGATTGGATTAACTGAGCTTCTGCGGTCTTACATACAATGACAATATCATCTGCCGCCACTTCCTCTGTAATTTCATCTGCCAAATCCGCATCAAGGCGCAGATGCAGAATCATCCTGAACAGGATTTGCGGGATTTGCAGGATTTCTCCTCACTTCGTTCGTCGAAATGACAGGCTGGGGACATCTATTCATTTCTCACTTTTCTTATGTGCGATCAGGGGACGCGTCACATTTCCGATACCGAGCGCCAGCCCCAGATAATACAGTGTCATTGATGAGTATATGCCGAAAGATGACAGAAACACACCGCCGATGCAGATCGCACCCGGAACGACCGATATCGCCAGATTTGTTTTCTGGTTTGCTTCAAACTCCCGTGATATATCAAGAAGGCGCGTGAGGCAGTTCAGGTTCCCATCCATGAGGACAACCTGTGCGCTGTCAAGGGCTGCGGTCGAAGCCCCGCGAAGGGATACGGACACATCGGCTTTTTTCAGGGCAATGGCATCATTGATGCCGTCTCCCACAAAGCAGACGGTCTTCCCCTCTTTCTGCAACTGTTCTATGATTCCGGCTTTCTGTCCGGGCAGCGTGTCGGCATAAAAATGATCTATTCCTTTACTTGAAACATTTTAGTTAATAATTAATGGAACAGACAGAACAT
>DYRK01000424.1 GCA_020718785.1 Desulfatirhabdium butyrativorans
TGATGATTTTATGGGTAAATCTTCACGGCGGATTTCTCATGGGCTGGGCGATGCTGATTGCAGTAACCGGATGGGAGACGATTAGGAGGTTCGTGGTTCGAGGTGAGAGGACAGAGTTACCCCTTACCCCTTACCCCTTACCCCTTACCCCTTTGTGGATATGGCTTATTATTACAAGTATTACTACCATCATCAATCCTTACGGATACAAGTTATTGGTATTTCTGTACAGAACCGTGCCGATGCCCCGGAGCATAAGTGAATGGGAACCCCTAACCCTGTGGGATTTGTCTTATCTGCATTTCAAATTTATGGCGATTCTGTTTCTGATAGCAACAGGACTGAATTTCAAAAAAAGGATCGGATGGGAGGCGGTATTCATCGGAATGACGATGTTTGCATCTATACGCCACCAGCGGCATACGCCCTTTTTCGGCATGATGGCTGCACCGTATCTGGTGCATCGGCTGTCAATTCTGATTTCAGCAATTCAGGAAAAATTCCCTAAAGTTATCCTGACAAAAGCCTCCCGTCATATTCTGGCTGTTTTTCTGATCATTCTGGCATCGTATCAGATGTATGAAGGAATTCAACGGTATGCAATAACAGGTTGCCGCATTATTGTTGATCCGGCTGAATATCCTGTGGCTGCTGTCCGGTTTCTGAAAAATAATCATATCAAAGGAAATACGCTGGTTCCCTTTACCTGGGGCGAATATGCTATATGGAAACTTTATCCGGATTGTAAAATTTCTATTGACGGAAGGTTTGAAACGGTCTATTCTGATGCTGTGATTCAGGATCACTTCATTCCTCACAATGATAAGAAGCGTTGGGAATCCTTGATAAACAAATATCCGAGCGATATTATTTTAGCCAAACAGTCTCCTTTTTTTCATAATTTTATTAATGAGTCAAAGACATGGGTTTATGTCTATTCGGATAATACAGCCATTATTTTCTTACGGAACAGTGAAAAAAACAAAGATGTGTTTGAACTATTCGGGACAGGGCAGATTGAACGTCCTAAATTGCCGCTGTCCGTTTATTTTCCTTGAATACGGAACGGACAACGATGTATAAAGATAAAAAAATCATTGTAGTCATGCCTGCCTACAACGCGGCGCAGACGCTTCGCAGAACATATAATGAAGTGATGGCTCAGGAGATTGTGGACCGGGTGATAGTTGTAGATGACGGAAGCCGGGATGAAACCGTTGCAATTGCCGGAACGCTCCCGAATACAACCGTTTATGTGCATGAAAAGAATCTCGGTTACGGCGGAAACCAGAAGTCATGCTACAGAATCGCTCTTGAAGAAGGCGGCGATATTGTGATAATGGTGCATCCGGACTATCAATATACTCCGCTGCTGATTCCGGCAATGGCGACGATGATCGGAAACGGGCTGTATCACTGCGTCCTGGGTTCCCGGATTCTCGGAGGATATGCCTTGAAAGGCGGAATGCCGGTCTGGAAATATGTTGCAAACCGCTTTCTGACATTTGCGGAAAATATTTTTCTGGGAGCAAAACTTTCCGAATATCATACCGGATACAGAGCCTTTTCCCGTGAATTGCTGGAAAAACTGCCTCTTGAAGTCAATTCCGATGATTTTGTCTTTGACAACCAGATGATTGCTCAGATTCTATGGTTCGGTTATACGGTGGCGGAAGTCAGTTGTCCGACAAAATATTTTGCCGGAGCCTCTTCTATCAATCTGTTCAGAAGCATCAGATACGGTTTCGGATGTCTGAATACGGCAATCACTTTCCGGCTGGCAAAAATGAAACTGATTCACTCCAAATTATTTCCGTTATAGGGCTTAATGATGCTTGTTTCGATAGTTATTCCTATTTTTAATGAAGAAGAGAGCATCGGCATTTTGTATGAGAAGGTGACAAAGGCTTTGGATAGGGCTGATTTTTCCTTTGAAGTCATTCTCGTCAATGACGGCTCAACAGATGCTTCTGATGAGAAACTCAGGGAACTGGCTCAACAGGATGAGCGGTTCAAAATTATCACGCTGAGGCGGAATTTCGGTCAGACCTCGGCTATGATGGCAGGATTTGATTTTGCTTCAGGCGAAATCATAGTGCCGATGGACGGCGATTTACAAAATGATCCCTGCGATATCCCGAAATTGACAGATAAAATTCAGGAAGGCTATGATGTATGCTCAGGCTGGCGTGAGAATCGCAAAGATCGCACGATTACGCGTAAAATCCCAAGCTGGATTGCCAACCGTCTCATTTCCAAAGTATCAGGCGTCAGACTCCATGACTACGGCTGTACCCTGAAGGCGTACAGAAGCGAGGTCATCAAAGGCGTCAGGCTTTACGGAGAAATGCACCGCTTTATTCCAATTCATGCCCGCTGGCAGGGTGCAAAAATCACTGAAATTCCTGTAAGGCATCATCCCCGGACCCGCGGAAAGTCAAAATACGGCATGGAACGGACCCTGAAAGTCATTCTGGACCTGATGGTGCTTATGTTTTTTCTGACGCTGTCCAACAAACCTATTTATATTTTCGGCAGTTTCGGTTTCCTGAATATCGTAATGGCATTTCTGAGTTTTTTTCTGATGATTTACTACAAATACAGCGGCCAGGCCACATTCATTCAGACGCCGCTGCCTCAGCTTGCAGTGCTGTTTTTCCTGATGGGATTCATATCTATTCTCATGGGATTTCTCGCGGAAATACTCATGCGGACATATTACGAATCTCAGAATAAACCGACTTATCTTATCAGAGAGACTATCAATCTGGAGAAGAAAAAATAATGTGCGGTATTGCAGGATTTGTGGGTATCGGGACGCGAAAAGACCTTGAAGCCATGTCCGAAAAAATTGCTCACCGGGGACCGGACGGCGAAGGCTTCTGGCAAGATAAAAACAGGGGCGTTTATCTTGCCCATAAACGTCTCTCGATCATAGATATCGAGGGCGGCGCACAGCCCTTATGGACTCCGGATCACGAAACAGGAATTGTCTTTAACGGCGAGATATACAATCATCCGGAACTTAGAGAACTTCTCGAAAAAAGAGGCTACCGGTTTCAGAGCGACCATTCGGATACAGAAACATTGCTTCTTGCATATAAAGAATGGGGCCGGAACATGGTCGGGAAGCTGAACGGCATGTGGGCTTTCGCTATTTACGACAGAGAGAAAAACGAGATATTTCTGAGCCGTGACCGTTTCGGCAAGAAGCCGCTGTATTATTCTTTACAAAACGGCACTTTTGCCTTTTCATCGGAATTGAAATCGCTTGTCCGGCACAGCAATATCCCGGCAAATATCTCGGTCAGTAGCCTGAAAAAATATTTTGCTTACGGATTTATTCCGGCTCCGAATTCGCCTTTTGAAAATATATATAAACTTCCGGGCGGCTATAATCTTGTTTCAGATATTGCAAGCCTGAGTTTCCACGTCTGGAAATACTGGGAATTTGTGTTAGAACCGTTTGAAACCATACCGAAAAATCCCGAAGCCGAATGGGGAGAACAAATCCGTGAACTGCTTTCGAAAGCCGTAAAGCGGCGACTCATGTCGGATGTGCCGCTGGGGATTTTTTTAAGCGGCGGCATTGACTCTTCTTCGGTCACCGCATTCGCCTCGGAAATTGCCGGAAAAGACAGAGTAAAGACTTTTTGCATAGGATTCCGGGAAGCCAGTTTTGATGAGTCAAAATACTCGCAGTATGCTGCTTCTTATTTCGGAACCGACCATCACGAAGAGTTGTTTTCCATTGAAAAAGCCAGAACGATTCTGCCCGAACTTCTTGAAAAATTGGACGAACCCATGGGGGACAGTTCTATTGTCCCCACGTATCTGCTCTGCGGTTCGACAAGAAAGCATGTGACCGTTGCGCTGGGCGGTGACGGTGCAGATGAATTGTTTGCCGGTTATGACCCTTTCCGTGCGCTCAGACTGGCGGAGTTTTATCAGATCCTTATTCCTAAGCCGCTTCATATTGCTCTGAGAATGGCTGCAGCAAAACTTCCGGTTTCTTATCGGAATATGAGTCTGGAATTCAAACTGAAGCGCACTTTACGCGGTCTTTCCTACCCGAAAAAAATATGGAATCCGGTCTGGCTCGGTCCTCTGGAACCTTCCGAACTGGAAGATTTGTTTGAAGAACCCGTGAATTGGGAAGATATCTATTCCGAAGCCATTGCGTATTGGGATGACTGCCCTCAGAAAAATATTGTTGACAAAACCTTGCAGTTTTACACAAAATTGTATCTGCAAGACGATATTCTCACCAAAGTGGACCGTGCCGGAATGATGCACGGGCTGGAGGTCCGTGCGCCCTATCTTGATATTGATCTTGCTGATTTTGTTCGCAGAATCCCCTGGCAATACAAATACCGCAACGGTCAGACCAAATATATTCTGAAAAAAGCTCTTGAACCGATTATACCGAAAGATATACTGTACCGTCCCAAAAAGGGTTTCGGTATTCCGATTGCGAAATGGTTCCGGGAAGATAAACTGCATCGGAATGTGAGTCGGAGGTTGCCGTTTCTCAATGTTTCATTTTCTGAAAAAAGATATCAGGAACATATTCAGGGGACGCAGGATCATCGCCTGTTTCTATGGAATCATTGGCTTTTTGAAAACTGGCTGAACTGTTGATACCGTATGTTCGGACTGACTCTCAAACTCGTAGCGGCTTTAAAAGAATATGTGTCCGTATGAAAACAGGATTTACGCTGTTTTTGCAATTCTCTAATGAAATTTTCTCTGCTTACAGGCAGTCGCAGTACCCGCAATACGGAAGCGTAGGGTCACGCCGGCGGCGTGACCTGCCAGAAATCCGACGCATTCGGAATCGGATCAGCGAGTTGAAAAAAATATCTTGACATTTCAGAAAATGTAATATAATCCTCTTCCGGGTATTCCGTGCGGCAAGCCGCTTGGTGTAAGAGTCCGTTGCGCGGAGAGAATTTTTTTTGCGGAAAGGTTTGAAAATGATTCCGGCATCATTGATGAGTATATCCCCATGGTTGTAGTCATTGTATGCCTTGTCTCCGTAACATATCGAATTTTCAGTAATAGAAAAGTTCATCTGTTTGAATACGGTGACATCGGCACCAGTCCCCAGCGTTTTCACCGGCACAGGCATTAGTTCCCCATGCCGGAAAAAAAAGCAAGCCCGCGGCGTAATATCCGGTCATCTGTAT
>DYRK01001147.1 GCA_020718785.1 Desulfatirhabdium butyrativorans
TTTTATTATTGGTCGGACTCGGGGTCGTGCCGCCTTCCCCGAATACGAATTCAGGGGCCGGAGGCGCACTGAGGTCTATGACTACGGTAAAACTCCCGGATTCCGACCAGTTCCCGGCTGCATCATCTTCCTGAACATAAAGCGTATAAGTTCCTTCTTTAAGCGGACCAGGAGTATGGTCGGTTTTCGAAGTTCTCGGTGACCATGTGTCCGAATCATCCATTTTCCAGCGGAACCATCCCGTGCCGTCCGATCCGTATCCGGCAGACCATTTCCATGTCGGCGTAGTGTCAGAAGTGGGAGTGGCTACCGATATCTCGACCTGCGGAGGTATAGGCGGCGTGGTGTCCACTGTGATATCGAGATATTGTGAAAATTCGGAAATATTCCCGGCAATATCCGTCTGTTTTGCCCTGATGCCGTGTTCTCCCTGAGACAGCGATATGTCTATGGAGTATTTCCCGGCAGACACAATGCCTGTTGCTCCGCTTATCGGATTGTCGTCTCTTTCGTACAACTGCACGGTTGCCCCGTCTTCTCCCAAACCCGTGACAGTCAGACCGGCAGTTTTATTGGTAGTATTATCTGAACTGCTGGTGCCGGTATCATCATCGGCAGATAAGTCTATGGTGGGGGGAGAATACATTGTATCCACCGTGATTGTCAGCGGCGAGGATACGACAGATGTATTTCCAGAAATATCGGTCTGTTTTGCCGTGATACTGTAAGTCTGCGAGATGTTTGGCACCGAGATGTCCGCAGAAAATTTTCCGGAAGATACCGCAGAAAGTTCTCCTATCGGGGCCCCGTCGCTGTACAACTGAACTTTTGCTCCGTTTTCGCCGGTTCCCGTGATCGTAAGTCCGGAAATCTTATTCGTAATTCTGTCGCTACTGCTCGATCCCGTATCATCATCCGAAGACAGAGCCAAAGCTGCCGGAGCAGACGGCGGAGTCTGATCGAATTCATAAGCCCCGATGTCGCATGAAGTTCCTTCGGGACGGCGTGAACCTCGCTGATCCGTGACTAATGAAGCTCCGGAAATCTCGGTGCAGATTCCTTTGTCAATTGCCGGGCTTCCGGATTGCAACGCATGGGTCTGGGTCGGACCGCCGTTGTCTGCCAGAGCGG
>DYRK01001148.1 GCA_020718785.1 Desulfatirhabdium butyrativorans
ACATTATTGCAATACAGATTATTTGCATTATTACAATAGAGATTCGGTATAATATAAGATTTCTCGCTTCGCTCGAAATGACAGAAAAAGCGGTCAAAATGACAGAAAAGCCTAAGAAAGGACAACCACAGGGGGTTGCCCCTATAAAATTAAGATGTTCCGTAGGGGTAAGCCCCTGTGCTTACCCTTTAATCGGGCGCTCAAAGAAAGAGCAACCACAGGGGGTTGCCCCTACTGTCCGACGCGTTTCAGATAAGCCGTTATTCTTTCCGCAAACCTGTCGAAATCCGAGAGATTGCGCTTGAAAACGCCATAGACGATTTCATCATCCACACGCTCGTAATAGTGAACCAGCAGATTGCGGAACCCTGCCATATTGTGAAATATCGCCAGATCCTCAGGCAGCAGAATCCCCTTTTCCGCCAGCACGGTAAAAGCATCCCGGTAGCCTGAAGGTTCTCTCAGTTTTTCATCGGAGATAATGTGATGCGCCGCATCAATACAGGCTTCGATAAGAATATGCAGGGTGCGCTCCACAAAGCGGCGTGAGCGTGTGTCGGTCTGATAGACAGCCCATGTGATATCGGAAGCATTTTTCAACTCTTCGGTATTGCTTCTTATATCCGAAAGAATCCGCTCCAGCAGTATCCGATCAACCATTATTTGTCTCCTCCGTAAAGAACGGCTTTCACATATCTGTTATGGAAATACAGGAAATCTTCATACATTTTTCTGCCTTGAATTTCAAATTGTTTGCGAAATTCTGGACAGCGTTCAAAAATCAGTCTGCCGTGTCGGCGCACTTCATATTTGAGCAATTCACCGGCTCGATTTAGTATTACTACGTCTGTCCGGCATCCGAGCGATTCTTCAAGCGCGGTGATAAAGGGCAATAACTCAAATGAGTGAGCGTCACTGTTGTTGAGCAGCACCGCCACATCTACATCTTTCGGATGTTGAGAACTGCCTTTTGCCACAGAGCCGAAAATATAGGCTGCCGCCACGGCAGGCTGTTCCGAACACAAAGAAGTAACGATCCGGCTGATTTCATTAAAGTTCATAAAATTACAATTTTCTGTAGGGGTAAGCCCCTGTGCTTACCCTTTCTCCGGCGAAAGGCAACCACAGGGG
>DYRK01000425.1 GCA_020718785.1 Desulfatirhabdium butyrativorans
AGGCGATTATTGAAATGAAAGAAGAATATCCGTATTGCTTCGGCAAACTCGAAATTGTTTTCCCGGAAGGAGACAATGGACTGAGAAACACGCCTGAAAGCTGTTTCCCATGCCATTATAAAACAGAATGTCTGAAAACCGCCATGAAAAAAGAAGGAGGGCTGAAGGTTCAGGAGGAAATCACAGACAGAGCTTATCAGTCCGGCATGATCGGTTTTCTGCAAAGATGGTCCAGAAAAAAGGACCTTCAGCGAAAAATGACAGACAAAAAATCCATTGAAAAGTTGTAGAGCGGGTTTTAAACCCGCTCTACGGAGAAGAACTTGCGAAGCGGGTTGCAAACCCGCTCTACGGAAGAAACTGCTGCCAAAATAAGGAGATGAATATGAAGAGAATTCAAGATACGGAACTTTCAGGCAAACGGGTTTTTTTCAGGGTTGACTTCAATGTGCCGCTGGATGAGTTTCAGAATATCACAGATGATATCCGGATACGCTCTGTGCTGCCCACTCTGATATATGCGTTGGATCATCATGCAAAGCTGATTATTGCTTCCCATCTGGGCAGACCAAAAGGAAAAGCAAAAGCCGAATTCAGTCTTTCCCACGTGGTAAAAAGGCTGGGCAGACTTCTTCAGAAAGATGTCCGGATGGCAACGGACTGTGTCGGCGACGATGTGAAGAAACTCATATCCGAAATGAAGGACGGGGATGTGATTCTCCTTGAAAATGTCCGGTTCCATTCCGAAGAAGAGAAAAATGAGGACGCATTTGCCAAAGAACTTGCCTCTCTTTGCGATGTCTATGTCAATGACGCATTTGCCGTATCTCACCGCGCCAATGCCTCTGTCTCAGCCATTACAAAATATGCGCCGGTCTCTGCCGCGGGCTTTTTACTGCAAAAGGAACTGGACTATTTCAAAAAAGCAATGACCGAACCGCAGCGTCCTCTTGTGGCAATTGTCGGCGGCGCAAAAGTAT
This sequence comes from Desulfatirhabdium butyrativorans, assembly GCA_020718785.1. GTDB lineage: Bacteria > Desulfobacterota > Desulfobacteria > Desulfobacterales > DYRK01 > DYRK01. The sequence goes on from DYRK01000425.1 coordinate 981, forward strand.
CGGGCAAGCTGGGCGCGCTGGAAAATATGATGCAGCATGTTGACAAATTCATCATCGGCGGAGCGATGGCAAATACTTTCCTGAAAAGTATGGGGTATGCTCTGGGAAAATCGAAAGTCGAGGATGATCTGGTGGAAGTAGCGGGAAATATCATAAAAAAAGCTGCGGAAAAAGGCACAAAGTTTTATCTGCCTGTGGATGCAGTCGTGGCAACAGCCATAGATGCCAAAGCCGAGATCAAAAAAGTCCCGATACAGGAAATTCCCTCCGAGTGGATGGTCACGGATATCGGTCCTGCCACTTCTCTGCTCTACTCCGAAGCGCTTTACGATGCCAAAACCATTGTCTGGAACGGTCCCATGGGCGTATTTGAGATAGATGCCTTCAGCAGGGGAACAATGGCAATGGTGGAAAGCGTTGCCGGTTCTTACGCGCTCAGTATTGTGGGGGGCGGTGATACGGATGTGGCTCTGCACAAAGCCGGCGAAACCGACAGAATCACTTATATTTCCACAGGCGGCGGAGCATTTCTCGAGCTGCTGGAAGGAAAGACTCTGCCGGGAGTTGCCGCGCTGGAAGCTGCGGACGGAAAATGATGATGAGGTCCGGGGTGCGGGGTCAGCCTGCACCCCGGACCCAGCACCCTTCACCCCATTTCGCATATATCCCATGCCGAATACACCTTTTACCCCATTGCATTATGATGCCACCTCATATATTCAGAAAGAGAAAAATGAATTCACGCAGCAACCCATTCATATCAGACAAGGCGGAACAGAAATTGACTTTTTGGAATACAAGAGATGAACTCTGTCAGGCAAAGCGGTTAAGACGTTCCTATTATGAAATGTTAAGGGATGAACTGGATCAGTTTATCCTTCAGTACGCACTGATAGACTCTTATCATAATTTCCGCAAAGAGGAAATCCCTTATCCGCTGGTGGAAAAACGGGAACTGAAACCCCGTGCGGTCCTTCCGTCCATGGAATATAAGGCTCAGAATGCGTTTTTAGTGATTTTCGTGGAAGACAGCATTCCGGCCGCGCATAAAAAATATATCCGGTTTTTCGATGTAAACCGGACCATCAAAACCAATTTGCTCCGATCCAAAAATCTCCCGCTGACTCACGAATTCGATAGATATCACAAATATCTTGACTCTGCCCGTTTTTTTGATTTTTTTAAGGCATTGCTGCCTGTGGATTACGCGCTTCTTATTCAGAGAGACCCTGCCAGCCAGACCAGAGACCGCTACACGCTTTCCCATTTTCATGTAAAGATTGACTGGCCCATTGCCGATGCTGCCGAAGATATGGCGCGGAGCCTCCGGTATATCTCCAAAGACCTGTATGAGAAAGGAGACAAATATGCCGAAGATATTCAGAAAAAATTCTTTGAATATTACGGTCTTCCGGTGATGGCAGGCGGCAGACGGACCGCTGCCAGCGTGGCTGCCCAGTATCTGAAACGTGTTCCCTGTATCACGACAGTTTACGCGGGAAGCAGCGAATCCAGAGCATTGATACGCTTTTCTGAAAAAGGGGTATCCAAAACCGTGCTGATGAAATTCTCTTCGGCTGAGATCAGTCAGATTGCAGAGGCAAACAATTTTAAAGTCAGCACCTTCAGAAAAAAATATGCCGTGGCAAAGGAAGGTGCGGATTGTCTCTGCCTGTTTCGGGCAACATACTCCTGCACGGATCAGGCAATTGCGCCCTCTGACGGCAAACTCCGGGAACTCAGGCCGGATCTGTATTGGCTCACGGTTGACAAACAGCATATTCTGCCTTTGCCGGGGGTATGGAAATATCCGCCCATTCCGTCCAATGTCATTTATCAGCAGCCGGACAGCAGGAATCCGTAATTCGGCAGAAAATTGTCCGGCTGAAATTCGGGAAATAGAAATGCAGAAGCATATCATTTTTAAAAAACAAATCTGTTTCATGGGATGTATTCTCTTTTCCCTCTGTATTGCCGATGTCTCATATCCGGGGCAGTATGACCTCAGATTTTCGGACGCGCAACAGAATGGGGGATTTTACGATGTTACAGTCGAGATCAGATCACCGGGCGCAGGTGAATCTTTTTCCATCGGGACCGGTAGTATCACATTCGATTACAACACCGCGATGCTGTCTGCTCCGGTTTTGGCAGCAGCATATCATTGCAGCGGATTCGATATGGGACCTCCCACGACTCATTATTCGGACATGACTGTCACAATGCCCGCAAACGGAACCGTGTCGCTGAATATCGAATTAAAGTCCGTAGCTCAGGTAGTCAATGAAAATTGGCTCGCGCTTGCCAAAATAAAATTCACTCCGAATTCATCGGGACAGTGCGCTGATTTTTCTTTCAGACCCTCAGTCGGAATTATGCCTTGTATCATAAGAGATGAATTCTGGGAAGATGTTCCGAGGAATTCTGCTCAGAATCTGCCTGCATGTCCGCCGGTTCCGACAGTAAACTGGAGTGCTGCGTCTCAGAGCATAGCTGAACATGCCGGAACCGTTACCTTTACGGCGATGCTGAGTATCGCTACGGATGCAGAAGTGACCGTGTCTTACACTATAGGCGGAACCGCTCAGGGAAACGGGACAGACCATGATCTGAGCGCAGGCTCAATCCTTATTCCTGCTGGAGAACAAAAGGGGACGGCGACATTTGATGTGAGCGATGATTCCTTACATGAATCTGAGGAAACGATAGTCATAATCATGGGAACTCCTGTAAATGCAGACAAGGGAATGTCTTCGGTTCTTACGATTACGCTCGCAGACAATGATCCCCTGCCCGGAGATGTTGACGGCAGCGATACGATACTTCTGCGGGACGCGGTAATCGCGCTCCGAATTGTGAACGGACTTGATACGGAAACAAATGTGAACCGAGCCGCGGATGTGAATACAGACGGAAAAATCGGCATGGAAGAAGCTGTTTATGTGCTGAAGAAGACAGCGGAAACCGGTCAGTAATTTTTATTGTAGGGGCATGTCGGCGACATGCCCCTACAAATATAATTTTCCGGATCGGATGGTTTTTTCTCTGAATACCGGCCGCAGTCAATTCTTCGGCTTATTGATGGAAAAACTCCCGTCTTTGTTGAACTTTATTCCTGCATCCACATATCGGACATTCTTCAGTTCCGGTCTCAAATCCTGTAACATATAATATGCCTCGCCGCTTCTTGCGCCGGTAGAGCAGACAAAGACGATCATTTTATCTGCCGGAAGGGTTTTGATCTTCTTTTCCACCTCATCTACCGTCATATTGACTGCTGTTTTGAAATGACCCGCCGCAAATTCGTCCTTGTCCCGAACATCAATCAGCATAACCGTGTCCGCTTTTTCTTCAATCATTTTTTTGAAATCTTCGACACTGAGAACGCCCTGATCTTTGGAAGCTTTGGGCTGAGGCGCAGCCAAGCCGTCTCCGAAAGCCTTTTTCCATGCCGGATATCCGGCCGCAAAAACTTTCACATCGGTATAACCCATTGCAATGGCTTTGGCTGCGGATTGATGACTCAGTTTGCAGTCGAATCCCTCACAGTAAAAAACGATCAGCGTATTGCTATCTCTGGGAAGTTTTCCCTTGAGTTGTTCGAATTCGCTGTCCGGAATGCTGATAGCCGTAGGAATATGACCCTTGTCGAATTTTGCCTTCTTGGGTCTGGCGTCTATCAATACCATCTTGTTCTCATCCATTTGCTGCTGAACGTATTCTATGCTGACGGAGGCATAATTTCCGGCTTCTTTAAGCCAGCCCGGGAATCCCGCGGCAAAGACTTTCACATTTTTATATCCCATGCTTTCCGCCTGCTTTGCAGATTTATGACTCAGCCTGCATTCGAATCCGCCGCAGTAGAAAATCAGCAGGGCGTTTTTGTCCGAGGGCAGCAGTTTTGCCATATCATCGAATTTGCTCTCCGGAATATTGACAGCATTGGGAATATGTCCATTGACATATTTGGGGAGATAGGGTCTGGAGTCAATGATGACAAGGCCCTGGGGAGCAGGAAATTTGACATGCTGCCTGACAAAATTCACATCAACAATGTCATGGAAACACCAGTCGGATTCCATCATCTTTTTTTCAGCCGCTTTCCATGCAGCGTCATCGGATTCCATCAATTTTTTTTCAGCATCAATTCCCGTTTTTTCGGATTCTGTCAATTTTTTCTCGGTATCAATT
>DYRK01000426.1 GCA_020718785.1 Desulfatirhabdium butyrativorans
CGAAATCACGCGGGGAATTGATTCATCCGGAGTGCTGAAATGAAATTTTAGCACAGTGCTAAACCTATCTTATAAAATCGGCATTTCAGCACTCCTCCCGCTTAATTTAAAATGTTGAACTCACGTTATGGTCACGTGGGGAAAAACTCGGTTCCTGATAATGAAGAAACACGCGGAACAAACTTACATTGGTATGGTGATCTGATTACACAGACTGCACTTGCCCGGGATCGCCGAACCCCGGTTCGACGGTATGAACAGCCTTCTAAAACACAATCCTTCCCTATACTGCCCTCGGCATAATCTGCGCTTTTAAAATCCGCCGTAAAACGCCCCTGCTTAAAACAGACGCAAGCCGTTTCTCCGCAAAAACGGTTTGCAAAATCGTTTTACGGCAAAAAGTCTAGACCAGTTCTTTAAAAAAACTGGAAACGGACTTCATAATTTGCTTGACTTTTTCCCTCTGTTTTCGGAAAATTAAAAGGATAATTTGTCGGGGACAAATTATTCAGAGATTTTCCTTTTCCCCTTCTGATTTCAGAAGATAGAGAAAAATGGCTGCTGACGACATTTTTTATGAAAGGAAAAAAATGATGGCAAAAGACCTGATTGCATTGTTTTGTAAAGGCGAAAGTAAGCTGAAAATAGCCCGGCAATTCATTGCCGGGGATTCGTCGCCGGAAAGGAGAATATCCGATGAACTCGATAAAAAATAACAGACTGAAATTTTATGCAATTTTTATAGCATCTGTTGTATGCCTTATCTCTCCCGGAACCGAGGCATCCGAAGCTGTCTATACCTTCGAGCGGGTATTTCCGGTTCTGGAACAGCCCTGGTATTTCTACTATCCGTATTCACTCGTTTCGGATAAAGACGACTTCATCTATATTTCAGACACCAGAAACGACCGGATTCAGAAATTCACCCGGGACGGGCAGTTTGTGACCAAATGGGGAGTCAAAGGCAATAAAGAGGGAGAATTCTTTCTGCCTTCGGGGTTGGCGGTTGACAACAAACTGGGGTTTATCTATGTTTCCGATTCAGGCAATCACCGCATTCAGAAATTCACACGGGACGGACAGTTTGAAGCCAAATGGGGAAGCAAAGGAACAGGCATCGGAGAGTTTGACTACCCCTACGGCATTGCGGCAGATCGGAGCGGCTTTGTCTATGTTGCAGACATGAACAACAACCGGATTCAGAAATTCAAGGCAGACGGCACATTTGTTGCCCAATGGGGAGGCAAAGGCACGGGAAGCGGACAATTTGACGCTCCCCAAGGCATTGCCTCGGACAACAGCGGCTTTATCTATGTCAGCGATATGAACAATGACCGGGTTCAGAAACTCACTTCAGACGGTGTTTTTGTGAGTCAATGGGGAACCGAAGGCAGCGGGGACGGCGAGTTTTACAATCCCGAAGGCATTGCCGTTGATTCCGGCGGTTTTGTATATGTGACCGATGTGTTCAATCATCGCATTCAGAAATTCACGGATCAGGGACAGTTTGTCATGAAATGGGGAGTCAAAGGAAACAGGGACGGAGAATTCGATGACCCGGACGGCATGACCTTTGACAGCAGCGGCTTTATCTATGTGGCAGACGCAGGAAACAGCCGTATCCAGAAATTCACTTCGGAAGGCATATTCGTATCCCGATGGGGCAGCAACAGCGGACAGGGCGAGTTCAATCTGCCTTACGGCATCGGCTTGGATCAGAGCAGTTTCATCTATGTCGCAGATACAGGCAATCACCGTATTCAGAAATTCAGTTCGGAAGGAGAATTCCTTATCGAATGGGGAAGTCAGGGCACCAAGCCCGGTGAGTTTATCTCTCCTTATGATGTAGTATCAGACAAGGACAATTTCATCTTTGTGGCAGATTCAGGCAATCATCGCATTCAAAAATTCACTTCCGACGGGCAGTTTGTTACAGAATGGGGCAACAGAGGCAGCGAAGCCGGACAATTCATTCTGCCTTACGGCATTGCCATAGACAAAGACGGTTTTGTTTTTGTTACCGACGCCGGAAATGACCGGATTCAGAAATTCACTTCGGACGGTGTTTTTGTGAGCCAATGGGGAAGCAGAGGCAGCGGACCCGGACAGTTTATGTATCCTTACCGGTTGGCAGCAGATGACAAAGGCTTTGTGTATGTGGCAGACACTGGAAACAAAAGGATTCAGAAGTTCGACTCTGACGGAAAGCCTGTTGACAATGACACATGGGAAGACATAGTACTGGATTCTCCGAACAGCGTGACGCTCGATCCGGACGGTTCTGTTCTTGTGGCAGAGACAGGCCGGCACCGGATCCGAAAATTCACTCCCGATGGCGAATTGATTTCTGAATGGGGTGAATTGGGAACCTATCCGGGACAGATGAACTATCCCTGCGATCTCGTGATAAGTCCTGACGGCAGGGCTTATGTGGCAGACACCTACAACCACCGCATTCAGATATTCAGAAAAATTTCGGTTCAGATCAATAACAAAGCCCTTATCGTTGCAGGCGGCGGACCCTATCCCGGCAATCATCTGTGGGCAGCCACGGAAATGAACGCCAATTTTGTCTATCGGACCCTGAGATATCAGGGGATTGCCAAAGAAAACATATCTTATCTGAGTTCGGACACAGGGCTTGATCTGGACAACAACGGCAAAGCAGATGACGTTGACGGAAAACCCACCGCAGAAAATTTCAGAAATATCATCAGAAAATGGAAAACCTCAGCCGCTGACAGTCTGGTACTTTATCTCGTGGATCACGGCTCCGAAGGCTCATTTTTCATGGACGGCGAGACATCCTCTTCGCTTTCCTCATCTGATCTGGACAAATGGTTAGATGAACTTCAGAACCGTGTCTCAGCAGAAGTCATTGTCATTTATGACGCGTGCAAGTCCGGAAGCTTTGTCTCAGCTCTCGGCTCCGGAAAGCAGAAACGGATGGTTATAACCTCGACTTCGGATACAGAAAATGCCCATTTTCTGAATCAGGGAACCCTTTCTTTTTCCAATTTCTTCTGGACAGATATTTTCAACGGTCATACCGTGAAAGAAGCCTTTGACAGTGCAAAACAGGCTACGGCATATATCACAGCATCTCAGAATCCGGTGCTTGACAGCAATATCTCTGATGAAATTTATATCGGCAGCGGAACAGCGATTCCCGGAGATGCACCGGTGATAGAAAGCATATCGGGCGGACAGATACTCAGCGGAAGCTCTTCCGCACAGATCGTCGCCGAAGGTGTGAGAGACAATGACGGCATTGCAGGAGTCCGGGCAGTGATCCTGCCTCCGGATTACATGGGCAGTTTATCGGACAGCACGGTTCTGGAACTGCCTTTTGTCAATCTGATGCCTGCCGGAGAAAATCGCTACAATGGAAGTTATGAGGGCTTTAATATCAAAGGCACATACCGCATCGCTGTCTATGCCAAAGACGGGAAAGGAAACACGACCGCGCCGAATTTGACTACGGTTTCCGTAGGCAAACCGATTCGGCGCAGGGCTGTCCTTATCGCCGGGAATTCCGAATCCGAGTCATTGCGGCTTTGTTTTGAAAAAAATATCTCTTCAGCCTACCGTGCGCTGATCTTTCAGGGTTATACGGATGACGATATTTATCTGATGAGTCCTTTCGCGTCTTCAGAAGGCAGAGACGGACTTCCCACATTGAAAAACCTGCGTTATGCAATTGAGACATGGGCAGCAGACAATACCCGGGACCTTGTGATAGGCTTTGTCGGAGAGAGCAAAAACGGAAATCTTTATCTTGATAATACGGAATTTCTCACAGGAGCGAAACTGAAGCGACGGCTTGATACCCTGCATGCCAAAATGCCGGGCATGGTCACAGTGATCTGTGACGCCGATAATTCAGGGGCTTTTCTGCCCCTGCTTGCCCCGAATGAAGGCGCACAGCGTATTCTCATCTCCGGCACATCGGATCGTCAGCCTGCTGCTTTTCTCTCACGCGGCAATATTTCTTTTTCTGCTTTTTTCTGGAAAAATGTGCTGAACGGTGAGACCGTCCGGGATGCGTTTCAGAATGCCTCCCAAGATATCAAAACATTTTCAGACAGCAGCCCTCTGCTGGATGATACCGGAAACGGCATAGGCAACGAGGCAGAGGACGGCATGATTTCAGCCGGATATAGGCTCGGCGTCGGGATCCGGTTAGTTCCGTCACAAAGTGTTTCTACAGATAGCGAAATCCCCTGCGAACCGGATGATCGTCCGGATGCTTATGAACCCGATGACGAGCCGGAACAGGCAGCGGTGATCGTCATAAACGCGCGTCTCGCTCAGTGTCACAATTTTCACAGAGCCGGAGATGCGGATACGGTACTTTTTTACGGACTTTCCGGGAAATTCTACACCGTAGAAACAGATTGTCGGAACTGCAAAATCGTAACCGAAGTATTTGATGCCGGGGGAAATCTTTCCGCAGGCTGTGATACTCGGTTCTGGGACTGGAAATGTCCGCAGGAAGGATTTTACACGCTGCGGATAAGACCTGCGGATACCTCATTTTTCGGCAAAGATACGGCTTATCTGCTGAAACTTTATCAGCCTGTCGGTCCTAATTCCGGAGACCTCACCGGTATTGTGAGCGATGCTGTTTCCGGCAGACCCGTTGAAGGCGCAGTGATCAAAAGCAATGCAGGTCAGACGGGAGTCAGCCTTCCGAACGGAAGATATATAATTTTCCATGAACCCGGAATTTTCACCGTAACCGTAGAATCGCCCGGTTACAAAACAGCGATATATGAGAATATCGCCATCCCTGAAGGCGGACGCAAAGACTTGGACGCCGCGCTGGTTCCCGAAGTTATCGGCATATCACAACTCTTGAGAGTCATTCAGCTTTACAGCAGCGGCGAGTATCATTGCGATGCCGGCACCGGAGACGGCTACGGTCCCGGGCAAGGCGATAAAAACTGCACACCGCATGGTTTAGACTCAGATCCGCAGGATTGGCAGATCGGACTGAATGAACTGCTGCGGCTGATTCAGATGTCCAATATCTCAGGCGAGAACGCCAAGACGGGCGGATTTGCGCCCTGAGAGATACTGCTTCTGCACCGCTACTGCTTCAGGACTTACGCACTTTCCTCGTTCCCAAGCCCCAGCTTTTTCCTCGTTCCCAAGCCCCGGCTTGGGAA
>DYRK01001149.1 GCA_020718785.1 Desulfatirhabdium butyrativorans
AGTCTTCCGTAAATAACGCCGAACACCACACTCAGCCGCTTCACCGAAATCATATATGCTGCCTGAATCAGAGAAATTGCCCATCCGTGAAGAATCGCTTCCGTAAATAGCAGCGTTCCCACGGCAATTCCCTGCAAAGGCGATTTTCTGACAGAAATCAGATCAATCTTGCGGATTCCCATGAGAAAAAGAAGCATCAGTGTGTTAAAGATAAGAAAAAAAGACAGGCTGAAAAAAAGCGGGGAGGAATGAAGAATGGCTTTTTTCCCGATCACCGCGCAAAAACTGAAGATAAAGGCTACAGAAAGCATTATCCATGAGCCGGTTTCCTTGAAAATCGCTTTCAACGGACCGGTAAATGACCGTTTTTCAGGATCAATATTGAGAATATAGCCGCCGGTGCAGACTATAAGTATTCCTGATATTCCCCAACTATTCGGCATTTCGTCTAAAAACAGATAGCCTGTCACAGTCATAAATGCCGGAGTGAATGCAAGATAGGGAACCGTAAGGGAAAGCGGAGATATTTTCAGGGCTTTCATATACAGCAGATATGCCACCGCATTGATGGGAATGCTCACTGCAAAACACCAGAAAAAAGTGGCATCCAACTGCGGCGCCGGAACAAAAAGTATTGCTATGGCAAACAGCGGAAGGCTGTAACTCAGCGGATATGCAGACATCTGATAGGGGCTGAGATGGGAAAAATATTTCTTGTTGCACGCGTCCTGCGAAGAAACAGCCAGTCCGCTCAGAAGTGAGAGAATCAGCCAGAGCATCTGCGGAAGTTTCCCATCTTATTTTTTATGTCAGTCAAAATGACCTTTCTGACCGCAAATCAACGTATAGTTTCAAGCTGTTGCATAACCTTCAGTTTCAGCGTCGGGGCGGGCTTCGCCGGACAACTTCGATTGAGAACCTGCCCCCGCTGCAACCTGCGGCTATACCGGATTTTTTCAATTTATGCCCTTTTTTCAAACAGTTCGAAACGCCGCTTATCATAATGAAAAATTACTAAATCCGATTCATCATCCAGTAAAGCCAAAACTAAATCCAGCGGCTCTCTGTAATAAGGAGAGCCGGAATCTCTGCTATCCTGTATGATCGGCTTTTCCATTTCTTCTATCAC
>DYRK01000427.1 GCA_020718785.1 Desulfatirhabdium butyrativorans
CGTGATCTGGGAAACGGCATCGGGATGGAATGGGCTGAAAAAAGGAAAATCTGTTAATATCAGATAATCGGCATGGTCAGACCTCGTTCTCTCTCTATTCGGTTACCGGAAGATAAATCAGTTGGTCGGTAAATTCTTCCGGCTCCGATGTTCCTGCAATCAGTGACAATTCATATCCTGTCTCACCCATTGTCAGATTAGGATTCAGAACGAAGATTCCCGGTACATGATTTCCACCTGCCAGATGATCCTTCAGATGTCCCGGCATTGTTTTGCGGTTATTGGTCACCAGAGAAAAGCTGTTCGCCTCACACCAGATGAGAATATCGGGATCAAGTGTTCCGACACTCGGAACACCGGCTTCTCCGATACGACGGACCACTATGTCGGAATCATGGTTTTTCACAGCTTTTCTAAGGCTATAGCTGACATGCTCATCCAATAAATATCTGATCCTGTTCATTGGCTTCCGGTTCCGAAAAATCTTTCGGGCCCGCTTTTCTGCCCGGCTGCTATCCTGCGTAATTTCATTATCGCCGGGCTGGGATTCCGGTTTTGCAACTCACGCATCCGGTTACCGTGTTCCGCCCATTCATCCATATACCGGCTTATGCTCTCTTTATTACGGAGATAGTAAAGGATTGCCGCGTATATCTGTTCCAGATTAAGTGTCGGAAAACGGATTGCCAGTTCTTCGGGTGTCCGGTCGTTACAGATATATTCATACAGCACATCCTCTATGCCGATACGATGTCCCCTGATCCGGATATCACCGTTTCCAAAGAAGTCAAAATAATCTTCGATTTGCATCCTGTCTCACCTGAATTATAATTGAGTGCCTGTGCAAAAATTGTTTAATATTTTTATTAGTTACGCACTCGAATTTATTTTCCCGATTAATCGGCGTTTATCAGCGTCCATTGGCGGTTAAAAATCATGCAACTGCGTAACTCAATGTTAAACTGAGTTCGGACTGTCTGAACGCGGCTATTCTTTCATAAGTCACGGACCTTTGCAAGAGGAAAAAATTCCCTCCGGATCGGCGGATATATCCGCCTGATTATCAACAGATTTCAGATAACCTGCCTGTGCATGATTCACTTCAGTGTAAGCTTTCCGGCGGATTCCTGTCCTTGACAATAAGTCTTAAATCCCTATCTTTCTTTGAAAAAGATAGCAAACCTGAGACCTTTTCACAGGAGTGACGAAAATGCTGATTATAGAAGATTTGCAAGTCGAACTCGGAGGAAAAACCATCCTCAGACATATAGACCTCGAGATTAAAGAAGGGGAAACACATATCCTTTTCGGTCCCAACGGTTCGGGGAAAACTTCGCTGCTTATGACGATCATGGGCTATCCCCAGTATAAAGTGACCGGCGGAAAAATGATCTTCAAAGGCGAGGATATAACCTGCATGCCCATTGACAGGCGTTCCCAGCTGGGAATCGGAATGTCTTATCAGCGTCCGCCCACGATTCACGGCATCAAAACCCGTCAGATGGTCCATATCTGCGCTGGAAAGCAGGAAGTCAATGTTGACGAACTGGCGCAGAAAGTCAATTTCGGACATTTTCTTGAAAGAGATGTGAACGCGGGCTTTTCCGGCGGAGAAATCAAGAGGTCCGAACTGCTTCAGCTCATGGCGCAGAATGCAGACCTCATGCTCTTCGATGAGCCTGAATCCGGCGTTGACATGGAAAATATCTCGCTGGTAGGCAATACCATTGCCAAACTGCTGGAAAAAGATATTCAGCGCTCGGAAAACAAACCCATGATTCAGCAGAAGCGTGAACGCAGCAAAATGGGGCTGATTATCACCCATACCGGTTATATTCTGGATTATGTGGCAGCGGATAAGGGACAGGTGCTGTATGACGGCGTACTGAGCTGTTCATCGAATCCCCGCGAAATTCTCAACTGTATCGGTCATGAAGGATATGAGGAGTGTGTGCGATGTATAATCAGGACGAATTGAGAAAAAAAGCTGCCAAAGCGTCAAACAAGGCTGCCGCGCTGGGTCCGGATATTGATCTGACCGCTTATGATATGGCTCCCGTGGCTCATGAATATCTTAATGATGAAAAGCTTCATGCCATGCCCAAAGCAGAACAGGACCGCCTGATAATGGCAGGTCTCGATATTAGTGAAAATGCAAGGGGCGGAACCTATTTCCAGAAAGATACCGCGGTGGTGCATTGCAAATCTCATCAGGAAGGAATTGAGATCATCCCGATCCGCAAAGCTTTGGCAGAACATGAATGGATCCGGGAGTATTACTGGAAATTGGCTTCTGTGGATACGGACAAATACACGGCAGCCGCAGAGCTTGATCTTCACGACGGCTATGTGATCCGTGCATTGCCCGGAAGCAAAAGCATTTATCCGATTCAAGCCTGTCTCTACATGGACAAAGACGGGCTTCAGCAGAATGTGCATAACCTTATTATTGCCGAAGAAGGTTCGGAACTGCATATCATCAGCGGATGCGCCTCGTCTCCCCATCTGAAACGCGGGATTCATGTGGGTGTTTCGGAATTTTTCGTAAAGAAAAATGCGAAACTTTCCTTCACGATGATTCACAACTGGGCTGAAGATATGATGGTGAGACCGCGCTCCGTAGCTCAGGTGGAAGAAGGCGGGCTGTTTCTGAATAATTATGTGTGCATGAAAGCTGTAAAATCGCTCCAGATGTATCCAACGACTCATCTTGTGGGAGACAATGCGGTCGCGAGACTTTACAGTATTATTGTGGGAACTCCCGGTTCCGAATACGATATCGGCGGACGGGTATATCTCAAAAAACCCGGCACACGTGCGGAGATTGTGGCACGTACCATCACTAACGGTGCAAAAATCATTGCCCGCGGGCATCTCATCGGCGAAGTTGCGGATGTCAAGGCTCATCTCGAATGCAAGGGAATGATCTTAAACGGCGGCATTATCCATGCGATTCCCGAACTCGAAGGACATGCGGACGGCGTGGAAATGTCTCATGAAGCGGCTGTAGGGAAAATTGCTCAGGAGGAAATTTTTTATCTCATGTCCCGAGGAATGAGCGAAGACGAGGCTACGTCAGCGATTGTCCGGGGCTTTCTGAATGTGGATATTCCGGGACTGCCTCCGCAGTTGAAAGCCGAGATTGACCGCGCCATCGAGCAGAGCGACAAAGATGTGATGTAAGTTCGGATTTGACAACTTTTCAAAATTTGTCAAATCCGAATTCCGAAAAAAATCCGAAAAAGCCCCTCTGCTGCTCCCCACCGTTCCCAAGCTTTTCCCTCTTGACATTCGATTTTAGAAATATTATAGGGAATATCCAATTTCAGCAGATCGAAAATGCCCCCGGACCGCTCCCGGCGGATTGACGGTCATTTTTATCCTTTGGCGCCGAAAAATGCTTGGGATTTGTCAATCCCAAGCGAGCATTTCGGGAAAACTTTCGGTCTGCCGAATTCAATCAAAGAGGATTTTTTAACAACAGATCAACAGACCGGAAGGAGTCCAGCCCATGAAAGCGAAAAACAGTATCCGAATGAAAACAGGCGTTTTTATTATGGCTGTGTTGTTTCTGTGCGCCGCGGCGGAGACGGCATTGGCGCAGCCGGCGAATGACAATTTTGCCGATGCGATTGTACTGAACGGTACATCCGGGAAAATAACCGGCACAAATGTTGATGCAACAACAGAATCCGGCGAGCCTTATGCTTATAAGTCGGTCTGCTCGGTCTGGTATTCATGGACCGCTCCGGAAAGCGATATTTTTTATTTTGATACCCTCGGCAGCAGTTCCGATGCGGTGCTTACGGTCTTTACCGGTTCGGCGGTTGACAGCCTGACGAAGATTTCAGACGGCATATTTTATGCTCGGACCGGGATACTCTATCATATCGCCGTGGACAGACAGGAACCAGGCGATATTGTTATGAATCGGAACAAAGTCATCCCCCGGACAGAGGGGACGTTTGAAATGGAACTCAGCGGGTGGGCATTTATTGAAGGTGAGAAAATAGAAAGTTCCGATTATGTTATTTTCGCTTTCGGACCGGGCGGTGTTTCCGACTGCCGGGGGAGTGGAAGATTTATCCGTATCCGCGGAGAATGGTATTATGTACTCACGATTGTATCTGACATTGACGGCGAAGAGATCGGGTTCAAAATTGCCGACAGCGGCGCCGGCAAACTTTATGACATCAGTAGCAGCATTATCTTCGAAGCAGGAACTTCTGCAAACAAAGACCTTGACAAAGCCCTGAAAGCCGATTCCGTCTATCCCGCGCTGGGCGAAACCGGAAAATCTCTGAACGTGACCGTGAGCGGTTTCGGATTCGACGAAAACACAAAGGTTCTCATGTATCCGGATATGGGAAACTCAAAGTCAATTATCGGCACAGTTGATACGCAGGAGGATGCTCTCGGCGTTGCCGTATCCGGCACAACAGCTTATGTGGCGGATGGCTCCGGCGGCTTGCAGATCATAGATATCAGCGACCCGACTTCTCTGAGTTCGGCGGATACACCGGGGGATGCTTTGGGCGTGGCAGTATCCGGCACATTCGCTTATGTGGCGGACCGGGACAGCGGCTTGCAGATCATCGCCGTAAGCGACCCGAAAAAACCCGAAATTATCGGCTCTGTTGATACTCCGGGGTATGCTTATGACGTGGCAGTATCCGGTGCAACCGCTTATGTGGCGGACGACGAAAGCGGCTTGCAGATCATAGATGTGAGCGTCCCGGCAAATCCCAAAATTATCGGCTCTGTTGACACGCCGGGGTATGCTTTGGGCGTGGCAGTATCCGGCACATTCGCATATATAGCGGACGGCTACATCGGCGGCTTGCAGATCATCGCCGTAAGCGACCCGAAAAAACCCGAAATTATCGGCTCTGTTGATATTCCGGGGTCTGCTTATGACGTGGCAGTATCCGGCACAACCGCTTATGTGACGGACTATGAAAACGGCTTGCAGATCATTGATATCAGCGACCCGGCAAATCCCGAATTTTATTATTCATACATGGGTTATGACATGTATGCCCGAAGCTCGGCAGTAGCAGTATCCGGCGCATTCGCTTATGTGACGGACTATGAAAACGGCTTGCAGATCATCGCCGTAAGCGACCCGAAAAAACCCGAAATTATCGGCTCTGTT
>DYRK01000428.1:0-3494 GCA_020718785.1 Desulfatirhabdium butyrativorans
GGAACGCACTTGCCGGGGAAGCCCCGGCTTCCCGTGACGGGAGACTGCCCGAAGCAGGGGCTTCGGGCGCAGACGCATTCCCAAGCTGGGGCTTGGGAACGAGGAAAATCGCTGCGCTCTATTTTTGCACTCCGGATTTGCACTCCGGATTTATGTTCAGCCCTTTTTGGTTTTTTTTACTGGACATGCTGTTTTTTTTATGATATATTCTTGGGTTAGATAGTTAAGAGTTAGACAGTTAATTTTTAACCGTCACGCGCGGTTCTCTGGAAACTTTCAGTTTTGCATTCCGAAAGGCGTGTAAATATTATCGGGAGGATCAATTGGTGTCAACTATTCGGGTGATGATTGCCGACGACCATCGGCTTTTTTGCGAGGGAATTCGCCGGATTTGCGAAATCGCAGGAGATTTCAAAACAATGTTCGGATAATCGGCGATCTTGCGGGGAAACTCCCGAAAACAAAGATCATTCTTCTTGCCGCGTCTTTTCAGGACGAAGCGGTTTTTGAGGCAATCAAAGCCGGCGCTTACGGCTGTCTGCCCAGAAACATCTGCGCTCGGGAACTGACAGAGCGTATACGCGCGGCATATAGCGAAGAACCATGGATATTTCCCGATATTGCAGACAGAATGATCAAAGAGTTCAGCCGCTTCAGCCTAAGAGTCGATCTGACGAAAAACGCGGAAAGACTCACTCAGGAAGAGATAGAAGTGGTGGGAATGATCGCGGACGGCTTGGACAAAAAAATAGCAGCGGATCGTATTGATAAATCAGAAGAGGCGGTTACGGAAATTCTGAACGGGGTGATCCGCAAACTTCGTGCGAACTTGGATATTTTTGCATAAAAAGACAGGCACGGTACTGTTAAATGGCAACAAACAGCTATGTAATGACCCGGAAAACAAATATGTTCTTCCTACCGTTTGCGGGCGGCAGCTTTTACTCGTACAGGGATTTCAGGAAATATCTGCCCGAACATATAGCGGTCACAGCGACTGATCCGCCGGGACACGGCAGGCGGATGAGGGAACCGCTTCTGACAGATATCCATGACATGACGGAAGATATATTCCGGGCGATAAAAGACAGTCTGAATGAACCCTGCGCTATATTCGGCCACAGCATGGGCAGCCTGCTGGGATATCTGCTGTGCAAAAAAATTTTCGATGCAGGAAAAATATTGCCGCTTCATCTTTTTGTATCGGGACGTTACGCTCCTTCGGTTGAAAGCAGGGAAAAGGATCTGCATAAGCTTCCCAGAAACGAATTTATCAAAAAAATAAAGACTTACGGCGGGCTTCCCAAAGAAGTCGCTGAGTCCGAAGAATTGATGGACCTGTTTGTGCCGATAATCAAGGCTGATTTTCAGGCAGTTTCAGAGTACCGCTATGAACCGTCCGAACCTTTGGATATCCCTTTGACCGTGATGATCGGGGAAGAAGAAGACACGAGTTATGAGGAAGCATTGAGATGGCAGGAAATGACTGCACGGAAAATATCGGTCAGACAATTTTCCGGAGGTCATTTTTTTATATTCGATCATCTGCCGAAAATCGGAAAACTCATTGCCGAACATCTTGAAAAAACATGATCCATGTTTTATTCACCTGTTTCGATTCGGAAATTCCGGATGAACGGCGGGAATATTATCTCCGAAAAATGCCTGAGAGCATTCGGAATAAAATAAATCGCTATGTGAGATGGCAGGACAGACAGGCCGGGCTGTTCGGAAAATTGCTTTTGCTGAAAGGTCTCACAGAATACGGCGGCTATCCCCCGGGCTGCCTGAACTCGCTTTCATATAACGATTTCGGCAGACCTTTTATAGATTCAGATATTGATTTCAATATCTCCCATTCAGGAGATTATGTGGTCTGTGCTGTAGGGACACGCCGGCGGCGTGTCCCTACAGACGAGAGAGTGGGCATAGATATCGAAAAAATAAGACCTGCTGTTCTGTCGGATTTTAAGAAATATATGACATCCGACGGGGAAAGGACACGCCGGCGGCGTGTCCCTACAGACGAGAGAGTGGGCATAGATATCGAAAAGATAAGACCTATTGTTCTGTCGGATTTTAAGAATTATATGACATCTCAGGAATGGGAAAGTATCGAAGCGTCGGACCGGCAATATGACAGATTTTATGAGCATTGGACAATGAAAGAAAGCGTTATAAAGGCAGAAGGCAGAGGATTGTCAATCCCGCTGACAGATATCCGGCTTTATCGGGGAAAAGCGGCCGTGTATGATACGGTCTGGTTTTTAAGGGAATTGATGCTGGATGTCCGATATAAATGTTATCTGGCTGCAAATTCGGAACAGCCTGAATTTGAAATCAGGGAAGTGCGATTATAAGATAATTTGCAAAATAGTCATACTTCGGCGGTCCGTAAAACGCCCCTGCTTAAAATAGACGCAAATCGTTTATAAGCGTTTCGGATAAATCGGGGAAACAGGCAAGGAACTCGGAATCAGTAAAACGATTTTGCAAATCGTTTATAGGTGTTCCGAATAAATCGGGGAAACAGGTAAGGAAACTCAGAAAATGAACAATGGAGAAATGAAGGCAGAAGACATATCTCTGAAAGAGGACACGGACAGGGTAATCCGAAACCATGTTCTGGGATCAATGGGGGTGGGACTGATTCCGTTCCCCGTGCTGGATATTGTGGCCATGGCAGGTGTTCAACTGAACATGCTGAGAAGACTTGCGGAAAGATACAATATCCCTTTTTCCAAAGACATGGGAAAACACCTTATCGCATCTCTTTTGGGGGGCGGGCTTCCGATGTCTGTCGGAGGAACACTTGCCAGCTTTATCAAATCTATCCCGCTGATAGGTCAGGTCGGCGGCGCTCTGACCATGCCTGCTGTGACCGGTGCAACTACTTATGCTGTGGGAAAAGTATTTATTCAGCATTTCGAATCAGGAGGAACTTTTCTGGATTTTGATCCTGAAACGGTCAGAGCCTACTATGCAGAAATGTTTAAGGAGGGAGAAAAGGTAGTTGCCGGTCTCAAGGTATCCGAGGTATTTGACGAATCGGATAACATAGTCACGGAATCCGTAAAGCGTGCCGAGGAGACAAGTGTTTCTGCCGGACCGGAAACCGTCGCCACTGAAGGTACGGAACTATCGGCTTCCGATGCCTGCAATGAAGCAGATATTGGCAACAAAATAAAAGAAAGTCAGCCTTCGGAACCGGAAAATATAGGCGCCGGCGATCCGGAAAATCTGCCTGTAGGATCGGATAGCGACGAATGTCCGGCGGATGACTCGGAAATCCGCTGTGACGGACAAGAGGAAAATCTGTTCGGCGGGTCGGATGCAGGTAGGGACATGCCGCCGTTGGCGTGTTCGGATATTCCGCCTGCGAGTCCCTGCTACACAGACAGCTTTACTGATGAGTCTAAAAAAAAGAAAAAAGCCAAGCGGAAAAAAGCCAAAGTTCTCAGTGTGTAAGAGTTGTTCAACACAATTTTCAATAA
>DYRK01000428.1:3594-5153 GCA_020718785.1 Desulfatirhabdium butyrativorans
GTAGTATCAATAAATACTTCGGGCGATTCCGGAGCCTGATAGGGGTCGTCAACGCCGGTAAATCCTTTGAGCAGTCCGGCGCGTGCTTTGGCGTACAATCCTTTCCGATCCCTGCCTTCACAGACTTCCAGCGGTGTTGCCACATACACTTCCACAAATCCGCCGTAATTTTCAATGAGCCTCCGAATCTGCCGACGCGTCTCCGAATACGGAGCAATAGGAGCGCAGATGGCAATCCCACGGTTTTTTGTAATCTCACTTGCAACAAATCCTATGCGCCGGACATTGATATCCCGATGTTCTTTGGAGAATCCCAGTTCATTCGAGAGATTCAGGCGCACAATATCTCCGTCCAAAAGAGTTACGGGACGCCCGCCCATTTCGAGAAAACGGGAATAAAGTATCTGCGCTATGGTTGACTTGCCTGCACCGGACAGACCGGTACAGAATATCGTGACCCCTTGTTTATGCCTCGGCGGATAGGCTTTCTGCAAGATTTGAATCACTTCTGGAAAAGTAAACCATTCGGGAATCCGTTTGCCTTCACGCAGCTTTTTATGAAATTCGTCATCCGAAAGAGAACGTACCGCCATGCCTTCCGGCACTTCACTCAGAGGAATATGGGCATCTTCTTCGGGAACATAAACCATTTCGTCGAAAGCGATGATGGAAATGCCTAATTCATCGCCAAATGACTGAACCAGTTCTTTCACGGCATGATCGTCATAGAAAGGCTGTCCGTCACTTCCTGATCCGGGGCTGGCGTGATTCCGCCCGATAATAAAATGCGTACAGCCGTAATTCTTTCGGATAATGGCATGAAACAAGGCTTCCCGGGGCCCGGCCATACGCATGGACAGCGGCAGCAGACTCAGCAGCATCATGTTCGGCGGATATTTCTCGCTGATTGCCGTGTAGCAGCGGATCCGGGTATAAGTGTCAATATCTCCTGCTCTGACCCGCCCTACCACCGGATGCAGCAGAAGATTGGCTCCGGCAATAGCCATGGCTCTTAGCGTCATTTCAAACTGAGCGCGATGCAGGGGATGGCGGGTATGAAATCCGACAATCCGCCGCCAGCCCAATTTTCTGTAGAGAGAGCGGATTTCCAAAGGCGTGTGCCGATATCGCCGGAATGCGAAATGCAGGGGAAACTGAATGCCTTCGACAGCTCCGCCGGCATAATGCGTTCCCGTATTATTGACGAGATATTCCACACCCGGATGACTCATATCCCGAGTGCCGTAAACCCGCTCGGCTTCAAGACTTTTATCCGCAGCCCATATATCTTCAATCGTCAGTATGGCTACCATGAAGCCCTCGGCATCACGGAGAGCCACCGACTGCCCGACGCTCAACTGCCGGGACTGTTCTTCGGAAATATCGAGACAAACCGGTATGGGCCACAATGTTCCGTCGCGGAGGCGCATAGTATCTCTTACGGAGATGTAGTCATCGCCCGTCATAAATCCGCGCAGCGGAGAAAATGCGCCGTTCATCAGCAATTCAAGATCAGATAATTGCCGGCTGTTGAGTGTGATGCTTTGCAGGTTTCTGGA
>DYRK01001150.1 GCA_020718785.1 Desulfatirhabdium butyrativorans
ATTTTTTTTCCTACTATGTCATAAAACGTCATATCTGTCATGTTAAGTACCTCTACAAATCAACCAGGAGGTATGCATGCAATCATTTAAAACAGATCATAACGAACAAATATCTGTAGAATCCATCCCGAAAATTTTAACTTCCGCAACAGCGGTACTCGCAACGGAGAGGAAAGACCCTACTAAGGGTCAGGAAACAGGGCTAATGGCAGTGGGGTCGCTTCTGCAAAATGATGAACAAACCAATATTGATGTCTTAAATGCAGCAATGGGAGTGCAGAAAAATACTTGCCCACAAAATCTCATTCTAAATCATCAGGCGGTGTTAGCTGAATTCATGGCCAACAAAAAGCGATATGAGAAAAAAGATAAGATGGTCACCGGTGTATCAACCGGATATGTAGAGCTTGACAAGATGACAGCCGGTTTTCAACCATCAGATCTTATTATTTTGGCCGGTCGGCCCTCTATGGGTAAGACCGCTTTTGCCATGAATATTGCCCAGCACATGGCACTGTTTGATAATGTCGGAGTAGGAATTTTTAGCCTGGAATTGTCCAGTGAACTCTTGATTAAGCGTTTGTTTAGCTCAATGAGTCGGGTTGATCCCCAGAAAATTTACTCTGGTTGGCTCTTTCCTGAAGACTTGGCTAAACTCTTTACGAGCTTGGATATACTCAAAAAAGCACCTATTTATATTGATGATTCCCCAGGGATTACCGCCCAGGAAATAAAGGCGAAGGTCAGCAGACTTGCAGTTCGGCATAAAATTGGATTGATTATCGTAGATTACTTGCAGCTGATGCTCGGAACGACTACTAACGGAAATCGCTCCCAGGAAATCCGTGGCATCTTAAAAGACCTTAAGGCTATAGCCAAGGAGTTTGAAATCCCTGTATTGGTCTTGTCCCAGCTCACACAGAACCTGGAATGTCGACAAGATAAACATCCCGTGATGTCTGATCTCCCTGAATCAGAAGCGGTTGAGCAGGAAGCTGATGTGATCTGTTTTATCTATCGCGACGAGATATACAATAAGGCAGTCGATAATCCTGAAAATGGAAGCGCGGAGATCATTATCGGAAAACAGCGAAATGGTCAGACCGGCACCTGCAGGCTGACATTT
>DYRK01001151.1 GCA_020718785.1 Desulfatirhabdium butyrativorans
AACCCAAAGGATACGGGCCGGGCATTGTCTCCACCTGCGAGTATGCAGCCCGGTTGCATTTAAAATCTGATTATTACTGAAGAAAAGGCGCCATGTTGCTGCCTTTTTATGTGGCGAGGCGCGACAGTATAAAGCGGTTAAGTGAAACACCTTCCTCAGCGCAACGGATAGCCAAAGCCCGGTGTTTTTCGGGGGGGATTCTCAAAGTAAGAAGCCCCTTGAATTTCTTGAGCCCTAAAGGTTCCGGAACTTCGTCACCTTCTTCCTGCATCCAACTGATTGACTCCGCAACGACATATTCAATTTCCTTTAACGCCTCCTCAATGGTGTTCCCATGGGCCGCCAGGGAAGGAAACTCCAGGCATCTGGCCACATGACACTGGTCATCCTCCGACCACTCGATTCGGTAAGTATATTTATCAATGCTGTTCTTCATTTTCCTTAGCCTCCATTTTCTCGATGGCCTTTTTCACATCTCTTACCTGGTAGGATTTTGCCATTTTATCAACTTTTTGAAGATTTATCCTTGGGTCACCTTTCCAGGGTGTTTTGAAAATGTAATGACTGCCTCGTATCCTCGGCTTCCCGAAATATTTTTTGCAAATCTTCAGCAGATCGGCAAATAAGACATTTTGGATATTTTACAGTGGGTCGATATTTTTCATGATATGCATGATAGCGTATGAGCTATCACATGTCGAGGTTACATTTCACAATAATTTACGGAATAATCGTGTTCGCGTGTCTTGTGCCATAAAAGATAAACCCGAAGCTTTGCAACCTTTTGAACAGGATTCAATGATCTGTTCCGACTTCCGGAATCAATGACTTGTATTTGAAGCCGGTTTTTATTTCATAGATGTAAATCCGCCTGTCCGCGCAGGTTATGGCTGCCATCCCGCCTTGAACATCCACAGATCTTCTTCATGCGCCTGCGCTACCGCAAGCCCTGTCTTTTCCACCCCTGCGTCATCTCCTGTGCAATGAACCGCGCAAGCGCGGATACGTTGCCCGCCGTTGAAGCCTCTTCAAGGGCGGAAAGGTAGTGATTGCGGCGCTCCAGCCGGATCACCGTCCACGGATATCCCCCCGACGCGAGCAGGGCATTCATCAGAAAACGTCCGAT
>DYRK01001152.1 GCA_020718785.1 Desulfatirhabdium butyrativorans
CATTAAAAATTTTTTTTATCAATTTTTATCTAAAAAAGTGTACGGTAGTGAGATGAATCAATACAGGCTTCCGTTGCCTATGCGGCCGAACTTGCGCGGGAACGAATCATTTTTCTGTCAGCGGCATAGGATATCCCGAATGAAATTTAAAATGGATGAGAATATGCCGATTGAGGCGGCTGCCCTTTTACGGGAGGCAGATTACGATGTAAAAACAGTTACCGAACAGAATATGAGAGGGAGTCCGGACTCAGATGTTATATCAGTATGTCAGGAGGAAAGTCGTATTCTGATAATGCCAATTAAGAGTTGAAAACCATAATGAACATTGCGGCAGAGAGTCTGCCGAAAATATGAACTGTCAAACCTTCTAAAGGAGCGTATTTTGGAACCGGTCTGAATATCGGTCTTTTCCTGAAGCCGGTTAAATAAGGATTCAATCGGCTGGCGGACCCTGCTGACTCCGGTTGAAAGCAGCCGGTCAAAAAGTTCAGGCTGTTTCTGACCCTTTCTCTTTTTGACCGGTGTGTAAAGTTCGGTTCCCTGTTCTTTAAGCATCTGTTTTTCCAGTTCATCAATATATGCCATATCGGCAAATAACTCGCAGTTTTCAATGCCCGGAGCAATCTGCCGGAAAGCAGTCAGGTCATGATCGCTCGCAGGTGTAACACCTATATATTCAGGCAACGGCAAAGTTTTATGACGCCCGATCCCCGAAATACGGACTTTGACTCCGTAACAGTAAATGCTTTTCGAAGCACAGTATCCTTTATTGGCAAATCCGTCTGCTGCTTTGGCACGGGAGCTTCTTTTTGCATTCGCCATAATAACCGGAAACGAGTCAGTCATACGGATATGCCGTATAATATTTTTATCGGAAAAGTCGCTCAGAATATGTTCGGCAAGTGCCGGAAACAGGTTTTCAAGCCGATTGAGACGCTGTATGAAAGCAACATAAGACGGCAATTTCGGAAACCGTTCTGCCGGATGGCTGCGGGTATAATTGTAAATACTCAAAAACGACACCTTGTATTAAAAAAATATTTTGATTAATTGAAATCTATATTATACTTCCTTTCTATAGTGTGTAAATCTTCGGAAAAGAAAGGAAATAAGCAATGA
>DYRK01000429.1 GCA_020718785.1 Desulfatirhabdium butyrativorans
GGTCAGAGGAAAACCTCTCACCTCTGACCTCTGACCCCAAACCTCTTACTTCTCATCTATTTTTACTTTTATTTCAATGCGTTCCACCGGATTATCTCTCGGATCCCTTTGCTGAGAAACGATTTTGTCTGCAACATCCATGCCGTTCACCGCTTCTCCGAACACGGTGTATTTGTTGTCAAGGAACGGCGTGTCTGTCACACAGATAAAAAATTGTGAGCCTGCACTGTCCGGATCGGCTGCCCGTGCCATAGAGACAATTCCCCGTTTGTGGGATTTGCCGCTGAATTCAGCTTTAAGCCGGTATCCGGGGTCGCCCATGCCGTGTTTTGAGCGATCCGGGCTTTTAGTATTGGGATCGCCGCCCTGAATCATGAAATTCGGTATGACCCGGTGAAAAGTCGTTCCATTGTAAAATCCCGACTTGGCAAGTTCGATGAAATTGCTGACATGGTTCGGCGCGACATCAGGGAAAAATTTCAGCGTGATGTCACCGAATCGGGTTTGAATGACCGCAGAAGTTGCCTGCATGGTTTTGATTTCTTCCGCCGTGAATGTTTTGTTACGCACTTCCTCGGAAAAACCGGGGAAAATGTTCATGCTCCAAAAAAGCAGGAACGCAGTCAGAGACAAGACAATTTGTTTCATTTCAGATCCTCCTGATAAACGGGTTAGGGGTCAGAGGTGCGGGGTCAGAGGTGAGAAGAAAACCCCTGACCTCTCACCCCGAACCTCGCACCTTTTTTAAATTTCCATCATCATCCGTTCCGGATTTTCGACACATTCCTTGATGCGCTTGAGAAATGTGACCGCCTCTCTGCCGTCCACAATGCGGTGATCATAGCTCAGAGCGACGTACATCATGGGACGGATAACGATTTCCTCATCTGCTACTACCGGACGTTTCTCTATTTTGTGCATACCGAGAATGCCGCTCTGAGGAATATTCAGAATCGGCGTACTCAGCAGGGAGCCGTAAACTCCGCCGTTGCTCACGGTAAAAGTTCCTCCTTCCAGATCAGCCAGTTCAAGACGACTTTCCTTGATCTTTGCCACATAGTCAAGAATAGCTTTTTCTATTCCGGCAAAACCGAGTCTGTCTGCATGACGGATCACCGGAACCACCAGCCCGCGCTCCGCACCGATAGCAACGCCGATATGGCAGTAATGATGATAAACCACATCGCCGCCCTCGATAAAGGCATTGATTTCAGGAATCTCTTTCAGGGCTTCCACACAGGCTTTGACAAAAAAGGACATAAATCCCAGCGACACGCCGTGTTTCTTCTGAAAAATATCTTTATACTGATTCCTGATCGCCATAGCCCGGCTCATGTCAATTTCGTTGAAGGTAGTAAGCATAGCCGTGTTCTGCTTGGATTCGAGAAGCCGTGCTGCAATACGCTTACGGATAGGAGTCATGGGTTTGCGGGTGATTTCTTCCGGAACAGACAGGGGCTTCAAAGGCAAATCGCCGGGCTGTGCCGGCTTTTGCTCCTTCGGTGATTTCTCTGAATAAGTCAGCACATCGCCTTTAGTGATTCTACCACCGGGACCGGTTCCGGTAATTTTGCCCGCATCAACTTTTTTCTCGGCAATCAGACGGCGCACAGAGGGCGAATAAATGTTATGCAGGTCGGGTTGAGGAACGAAACCCGACTTACTGTTTTCCGGCGGAGCTTTTGTCTCTGCCTGAGGTTCAGGCTTTGCAGGCATTGCCGAAACCGCTTCCGTATCAATAAAGCCCACTACCGTACCGATAGCAACGGTTTCGCCTTCGGGAACAGTTATGGTCAGCACGCCGTCACTCTCTGCCACGACTTCCAGCGTCACTTTGTCTGTCTCGATCACGAGAATCGCTTCATCTTTATGAACTCTGTCCCCGCTCTGTTTATACCACTGGGCAAGAACTGCTTCTTTTACCGATTCGCCTACGCTCGGAATTTTAATCTCTATCTGCATAAATCCTCCACGGGTTCGGGGTGCTGGGTGCTGGGTGCGAGGTGCGGGGTCACTCACCCCGAACCTCTGACCTCTCACCCCTGACCCCCTATAGCCTGTTCAATGATTTCAGCCTGTTCCAGTCGGTAAATATTGGCAAAGCCTGTTGCCGGACTGACTGCGGTTTTTCTGCCGATATAGCCCACCGGCTCTCCTACCAGTGTTTCTATACGTGGACGGATGAAATCCGACGCGCCCATATTTGCAGGCTCTTCCTGTACCCAATGCCATTGTTTCGCACTCCGGTATTTTTCGGCAATTTTTTCCAATTGCGGCTTGGGAAAGGGATAGTACTGCTCTATCCGAACAATAGCAATATGATAGGCTTTCAATTCTTCACGCCGTCGGAACAGATCGTAGTAAAGCTTACCGCTGCAAAAAAGAACCCGCCGGATATCTGTCAAAGTAAGCGGATCGGCGATGATTTCCTGAAAATAGCCTGATGTCATATCCGACAGACTCGAAACCGCCATCGGATGCCGTAACAGACTCTTGGGAGCCATAATAATCAGCGGCTTTCGGAAATGCGCCCTGATCTGCCGCCGGAGCCGGTGAAAATACTGTGCAGGCGTAGTCATATTGCAGACCTGAATATTGTTATCCGCACAGAGTTGGAGAAACCTCTCAAGCCTTGCGCTGGAATGCTCGGGACCCAGTCCTTCCAAGCCGTGCGGCAGAAGCATAACTAAGCCGCTCAACCGCTGCCATTTGGATTCCCCGCTGCTGATGTAGAGATCAATCACTGACTGGGCATTGTTGGCAAAATCGCCGAACTGAGCCTCCCATATCGTGAGTCCACGGGGCTGCACCAGCGAATAGCCGTAGTCAAACCCCAGAACTCCGACTTCGGAAAGCGGGCTGTTATATACACTGAATTTCGCCTGTCCGTCCCCGATGGCATTGAGCGGGACAAAGGTTTTTTCGGTCTTTGTGTCTGTCAGCACGCAGTGACGGTGGCTGAAAGTGCCTCTGCCCGCGTCCTGACCGCTCAGACGGATCGCTGCACCTTCGGACAGAAGCGAGGCAAATGCCAGACTCTCGGCATTTGCCCAGTCAATGCCGGACTCACTTTCAACCGCTTCGAGCCGCTTTTTCAGAACCCGGTCCAATTTGGGATGCACAGAGAAATCATCCGGAACCGTGTTCAGTCTGCGGGCAAGAGAAATCAGTTTTGCCTGAGAAACTTCGGTATTCACAGGTTCATGGGAATATCTCCCGTGAAATTCTTTCCACTCCTCATAAAAGTGAGGATAATGAAAAACAGAGGGCGTATTCTGTGCAGATTCAAAGGCTGCATCTAAGCACAGATTGATATTTTTTTCTATATCCTTTGCCTCTTCTCTCTTTATCACAGACTCTCCGATCAGTTTGTCCGTATAAAGCTGATGAAGCGGAGGCCGCTCCCGGATTCTCTCATACATCCGAGGCTGAGTAAAATAAGGCTCATCGCCTTCATTATGACCGTAACGCCGGTAACAGATCAGATCAACTACTACGTCTTTGCCGAAGGTCTGACGGTAGTCATGTGCGAGCCGGATCACGTGAATCACCGACTCGGGATTTTCGCCGTGTACATGAAACACGGGAATCATCAGCATCTTGGCGATATCTGTAGAATAGCGTGTGGAACGGGCATGTTCGGGAAGCGTGGTATAGCCGATCTGATTGTTGATCACAATATGGATTGTGCCGCCGGTGCTGTAGCCGTCCAACTGAGACATATTAAGGGTTTCCGCAACAACTCCCTGTCCGGCAAACGCGGCATCCCCGTGAATCAGAATCGGGAGTACCCGAATTCTTTTTTCATCTCCCAGAATGTTCTGACGCGCCCGGGCAATCCCTTCGATTACCGGGTCAACCGATTCGAGATGACTCGGGTTATTGACGAGAAAAGCCCGCATCATCCGTTCATCGGCGAGTTTGATATCAGTCAGATAGCCGCTGTGATATTTCACATCGCCTGCACCCGCAACACTGCTCGGATCATAGCTGTTGGCAAATTCCCTGAAAATATCTTCATAAGGTTTGTAAAGAATATTGACCTGAACATTGAGCCGTCCGCGGTGAGCCATTCCGAGAATGACTTCTCTGCACCCGGAGTTCGAGGCAGAAAGAAAAAGGGCATCTAACATGGGAATCAGCGCATCTCCGCCTTCAAGGGAGAATCGCGTCTGCCCCGCGTATTTTTTGTTCAGATATTGCTCAAACACTGCGGACTGATAAAGTTTGCTGAGTATCCGTACTTTGTCTTCACGAGACATTACAGGCTGATTACGGACAGTTTCCATGCGTTCCTGTAGCCAATTCTTTTCCGACGGGTCTTGCAGGTGCATGTATTCCACGCCCAGGGACCGGCAATAAGTTTCTTTGAGAACCTGAATAATCTCCCGCAGTGTTGCCTGATGCGTCTGAGAAAAACGCCGGGTAAAAAACATCCGCTCCAAGTCATCTGCCGCAAGTCCGAAAGCAGAAAGTTCAAGCAGCGGATGTGCGGCAGGACAGGCTGAGAGCGGGTCCAAACAGGCAAGCAGATGCCCCAGATCGCGGTAGCGATATTTAAGGGCTTCTACCCTTGATTGCCGGAGGGGTTCGGGGTCCGGGGTCCGGGGTCCGGGGTCACTCACCCCGGACCCCGAACCCCGAACCTCGGACCCCTGACCCAGTTCAAAGCCTTCGAAAAAAAACTGCCAATCGCGGGAAATCGCCCCGGAATCAGCTTTCCATAACTGATATTGAGCGTCAATAAACGCTGCGTTAAGTGTTTCGCTGATAGCCATTATGTTTTTTACCTCATGTTCAGAAGGTGTTTGAAAAGTAATAAAAGTAAAACATTATAGTGTACAGCATAAAACTTTTGTGTCAAAAAATGTCCGGTTTTAAAATTCAGTCTGAAACATAGAAACGAAATTTTTGATCTGATGGAAACGCGGTATCTTCCGGGCCGGATAAAATAAATTTATCAGTTCCGGTGTCCGATGTCAACTCAAAAAGCACCGGGGGATTTCATGGCAGGCGTATCGGCATTGACAGGAATAACTTCAAGATTTTTCCTCGTTCCCAAGCCCCTGCTTGGGAACGCATCTGCGCCCGAAGCCCCGGCTTCGGGCGTCTCCC
>DYRK01000430.1 GCA_020718785.1 Desulfatirhabdium butyrativorans
TAGTTCCGCCTTCTTTGCCGATGACGTTCCCCTGCGGATCATAGACAAAGAGATCGGCAGGAGACTTCAGCGTGATCGTAATCCAGAGCGTATCCGGACTCGGCGGAGAGACCTCGATATGCGGAATCACGGGATTCTGCGATTTCCGCCAGTCCTCTCTGAAACCGAGTTCCGGGTTGTCCAGCGTGGGAGCAGACAGAGTGACGCCGGAAAAATGAACAATCAGATCATTGTAATCCCGGTCGCTGCCGGAAGAGAGCAGCATGTCCTCATAGACAACCGCATTGACGAACTCGCTGTCGCCGTCCTTTATCTTGGCGATCTGCCCGAAATACATCTCATGCTCCGGATTTGACGAGGCAAGAGAGAATATCGGACGTTTTGCCGCATCCGTGGTTCCCGGGTTTTGAGCAAGAGCCGTAAAAGTCGAATTCGGAACCAGAACCGTGGCAAAAGTATCTCCGGGTTTCATGTTGCAGGATTTCAGCCCCTTATAGATTCCCTTATTCCGGTTCGGTTCTTTGCTGCTGCCCAACTGACCGCTGAACCGTGCGCCCTGAGTCCGATCCGAAATCACGATATAACCCTGTTCGGAATCCGAAAGCACCCGTTTCACGGCTTCAGCGATAAATTCCGGGGAATTGGGTTCGAGCGAATCCATGCCCGCAAGGCTGAATATGCCGAGTTCGCTTTCGTATGCGCCGCCGTCGTAGAGCCAGTCGGCTTTCACAAGACCGTCTTCGCCGACCCGGAAGACACCCGGAATCGGATAGGATTCGGGATCGCTCAGGTCAGTGCCGGCGATGTATTCCTGAAGGTTGGTGTGTCCGTCACCGTCGGCATCGGCGGAGGCATCAGCGCCGTCAAGGGGGGAGAGACGGTAATCAAGCTCTGTCCCATCCGGAATACCATCGTCATCGGTGTCGGCTTGTTTCGGGTCAGTTCCCTTGTTGTATTCCTCTGAATCGGAAAGTCCGTCACCGTCGCTATCGCTTATGCTGTTATGGGAAAGATCGCCGAAATATTCCATTTCCCAATTGTCAGGCATACCATCGTTATCGGTATCGCTATCATCTGTCGTTCCGTATATCGGCAGGAGACAAGAACCTCCTTCAACAGCCGTGATAACCCCATCGGCACTGAAGGTATTAGCTTTTACGATAAAGGCTTCTACCGGAGTGCTTCTTTTGCTCCGCTTTGCAGTTGCACTGCTATCAGCCGGGAAAGTGCATGAGAACCAACAGAGGGCTTCCCCTTTAAAAATGCGCTCTTCAAGGTCTCTCCGTTGCATCGCTATGATTGCAATGCGCTTATCTGAAGGATGTACAAAATCCATAGTTGTCATATCTATGGACGGAAATCCGAGATGATAGGGCATAGCTACAAGCGTTGCATTTTGCCATGTACTTCCGTTGAGCCTTATTTCAAAATTGACGCCCGTTACATTTACAGGCTTATCCTTGCTTCCCATAGTAATTTCAAAAGTCATTTGCCGACCGCTGGCTGTAATTTCATCGTCAATAAGATGAATTTGAATAGCAGGGTCGCTGCTTACAGGATCATTGCGTTTGCTTCGGGCATTATTTCCATTATGGGTAAGCGGTTCCGGGGTTCCCATAGCGATATTGTGTGCTATTACCTCCAAGTCAAACCTCGGATCTGCCAAGGGATTATCATCATAGGCAGGATCCCATGTACCCTCAATTTTGCCGTCGCCGTTACAATCCATGTGCTTCAGATTTCCCCTCAGATTATCAGCCCATTTAGAGCAGTTGATAAAGTTAGGTCCTGAATTTATAAGGGTTTCTGTTTTAGACCAATTTGATGCAGGGTGAGGACTCCATTCCCATTGGTAATCAGGCTCACCTGTCAGATTTATGCGTTTATACTCGGAATGGGTTTTACCCGGCTCTTGTAAACAAAAAGAGCTTATAAGAGAAAGTAAATTCCAATCCTTCGCTTCTACAATACCTCCACCCCTGTCAACATCACCGTCATAGTCCACATCACCCGGCCACACACATTCAGAGTCAAGCTTGACAGTCAGAGAAACCTTTTCACCGGCGCACTTTTCGCCGCTCGGCGTAGAATCAAACGGGGTAACGCTGATTTCGGCTTCTGTGGCAAATTCATCCAGAAACTCTATTTCAACGGTATCGGTTCCATTTCCGCTGATGATCTTTACTTTTTCCGGAATCTCCTCCCATTCATATGTTTCCGCTCCGGTGATTCCCGAAACTTTGTAAACATAAGGTCCGGTTCCTGCACACACAAAGTCAGGTCCTTCAATTTTGCCTTCCCCGGCGGGCGGCGTACAGACATTACCGGCTTTCTGTGTAACCGAAACAGTTTTTGTCGCACCACCGCCTGTGATTTTGATTGTGCCGGTTCTTTCTGCATTGGCATTTATTTCACAACTCACAGTGATAGTGCCTTCATTAACCCCCTGAGTTCCATCAGTGATGGTCAGCCAGTCCTTCCCATCGATGACTTCCGCCGTCCAGTTCATTGTGCCGGAACCTGTATTTGAAACAGAAAAAGTAATTATATCGCCAGCTTCAGAAGATTCCGGTGCTGATGGAGGTGTGACAGACAGAACAGGTTTTTCTTCCGGAAAGTCACGCATCTTGGAATAGGACAGGAAAACATCGTGCGTATCATTGTAGATAGAAGTCCAAGCTGCCGTGAGTATGTTTCCTTCCCCGTCCGCTGAAAAACAACCTCCACCCCCATCATTGTAAACTCTGTCTGTTGATATGACAGTATAATCAGACCACTCGGAGTCCTTATTTATTCTTTCACCGACTCCCTTATTTCCGTAAACAACGTGCAGATTATCCCCCATATCAACCCAAGGAAAAAATTTATCTGCTTTTTCAGGCCATGCGTTCTTTTCCAATTTCTTCCATGTTCCCGAAATATTCGTGAACATATGGAGTTCTCCGCTATTCGATCCGGTAATATATGTTCCATTTTTCATCGAATAGATTTGTACATCGAAGAATCCGGAATCACTGAAACGCTCCGGCTCTGACCATTTGTCGTTTTCCAGTTGGACATGAAAGTCTCCCACGGCTATATGCAATATATTCCGATCATCTACGGCAATATCGAAGGGCCAACTTTTTATTGGCGGAGTTTTGGGAGGAGACCATTTGCCGCTGCTCTGTTTTACACTGTAGAGGGTACCTTTTCCCTCTTCTGACCAGAATACATAGACATTATCATCCTTATCAATAGCGATTTTCGGTGATGTTGATAATGATCTCGCTCCGTGAGAATTGGAAAGATTTTCAGGATGCGGGGACCATCCGGTTGCGGTTTTCCGAACATAATAAATCTCACGGTCGTCATTATTATTTTCGGCAGAGATATACTCATAAACAATGTGAGGATAGTTCGAAGAATCAATGGCAAATTGGGGATTTATGATACCGTAAGTCAAAGGCAGATCACCGTCCTTTTTCATAGGCAAATGGGTGGTTGCCTGCTCCTGAGATTGCCAGTTTTCGCCATCTCTTTTGACGTAATAAATCTGACTTTCATATTCACTGTGAACCCCCATAGCAACGTCTGTCGTTTCCCGAATCCTATTTTCAAACACAGACACGACATGAATATCCCCGTTTTTGTCAACAAGGACATCAGGGGACATAATATTCTGAATCCATCCATTAGACGACCATGTAGGATGTGGGCGATCCGGATCCAATTTCTTGAACACTCTTTTCGGGGTTTCCCATGAATTTGAAGTAACATTCGGATTCCGAATCTCAAAGTAGCCGGAGCTTGTGGACTGGCTCTCCGTACAATTTGTAGCCGCTACAGTGACTTGAATCTGTCCAATGTCTGTAACGTCATATTTTTCCGAATACCATGTGAACTTTCCCCTTTTTGCATCGTCTCCGTATAAACGGATAGGAGTCCCGGAAGGCAGAAATTTTACATCCACCCATTCAACTTCATAAAAACGCGCACAAGTTGCTTCCCACTGAATTTCAACAGGCTGCCCCACTTCGTAACTATCACCTTCGATAGGCTTCAAGACAGCAACCGTAGGAGCAGTTCCGTCTATGATTTTAATAGATTCACTGGCATCAGAAGCCTCAGCTCCGGCTTCATAGGTTGCGATGACTCTCACACGAACATCGTCGCTTATAACACTTTCCGGGACGGGAGACCACTTGTAAATGTCTCCATAGCTGTTTATAGGGGTCGTTGGAGTCGAAGTAATGGTATCAATATCTACCCATTCCCCATTTGCAACAGAATAAGAATATTTGACAGAATTTACCGCCTTTGTTTTATCATCATTTATCCACCTGATATTCAAAGTCCCACCGGCAGCACGATATGCGCCGTTGCAGAGGTTGTTGCAGGTTTCAAAAGCCGGATCAGGACATTGAACGGTGATATTCAAAGCCCACGCTGACCCCGCAAAAAGCAGGGCAGCAAAAATAAGACTTGCGATTATGTAACATCTTTTCATTTTTATTTACCTCCTTGATATTTCAGGGTTATAATTAAGTCAGGGCAGGCAAGCCCACCCTGACATCAAGTTATATCCATGCTGTTTACTGAGCATAGCGTTTTTCTTATTGTTTTCCTAAATGATTACGGAACAGGCTTTCCACCCTATCTGTTTATATTGGGGCGGAAAGCCATCCGCCCCAATAGCTTATAGAAGTCAATCAGGAATACAATATGAATTGTTTCCCCTATCTATAATACCCCGTCGCTACATAAGTTGAACCTGCATTTGAACTGATAGATTTAGTGATCTTCTTATTTTTGGTATCAACCACAAATTGAGCTGAATAAGAAGATTCACGTTCATCACACTTGGCATTCATTTCTCCCACAGTGAAAGAATAGGTAACGATACCATTTTTTTCACTTTTTGTTACAGATGAAGTGATTATTCCTACGTGCTTACCTCCAGCACTAGTTGTGTAAATTAAACAATCCCATTGTTGAGGAACATAGTTCGCATCAATCGAGGCAGTGTTTGTGTATGCGCTCGGCGGTATGCTTTTTCCCTGTGCAAGCCGTTTGCAGGCAACATACCATGTACATTGACCGTAACCTCTGCTTTTAA
>DYRK01001153.1 GCA_020718785.1 Desulfatirhabdium butyrativorans
CGGGCGCAGATGAGTTCCCAAGCTGGGGCTTGGGAACGAGGAAAAAAGCGGGTTTGAAACCCGCTTTACTTTACCTTACTCCGCAAGCCTGTTCAGGACAAACACCGCTTCCGCAATCCCGATCTGCCCGTCGTTCACATCCGCATCTGTGCAGATTTCGGCATCGGAGCCGGAAAGCGTCTGCAAAGTCAGAACCGCATCTTTCAGCGTGATCTTCCCGTCCGCGTCAATGTCTCCGGGCATACAGTCTTCCGCAAACAGACCGGCAATTGTCTCATTATCCGCTTTGCGGACAGCATCGTTCACGCCGTCGCCGTCCGAGTCATAAGCGATTTCCGCATCCCCGAAAGCAATACTTCCGCCGGATTTCAATTTTACGCCGAAAACGATTTCTGCGGTTCCGCCGGCGGGAACATCTCCTGTCCATCCGATCTGATTCAATTCCGAATCATAAGTCATTCCCGAATCGGAGCGTTTCCCGGAACCCGCATATTCCGTACCATCAGGCAGCGGAACTGTGAATACGACTCCGGCAAAGTCTCTGTCGCCTTCGTTAGTAATACCACTCCATAAAAAACAACACAAACACCGGGGTAGCAAAGCCCAGCAAGAATGACGCGACACCACTGCAAACCAGAAACGTCCTTGACAAAGCCCCAGTTGCAAGCGACACGAATCCAACACATAGACATACTATCCCACTCGGACCGGAGTAGGACGGCATTCTAAGGCAAAGGCCAAAACCGAGAGCGAGGCAAGAACCCATCCACGCCATCTGTAGATAAAACGATAAAGCATTTTGTTCCTTTTTTTCCATAATAGACCCCCCGTCATTTATCATAACAGTGCAACTGTAATCACCCCAAGCCGCCAATCCCCATGATCAGCCGGCTCTGCTCATAAAGCCGGGGTGGTTAAAGATAAGTGAGAAGTGCCGGCTGTTATTTCAGACCGGCTTTTGCCGAAACAAAAACGCCGACCGCTCTCCTTATGCTACGGAGAACGACCGGCGTAAAACAGGCAGGGGTTTGACCGATTTTTACAAAGTGCGGGCGCACCTCTGTGAGTGAGTGAGTGAGTGAGTGAGTGAGTGAGTGAGTGAAAACTGTCTGAACTT
>DYRK01001154.1 GCA_020718785.1 Desulfatirhabdium butyrativorans
CGCGAATCTGCAAATTCGTATCCGAATACGAGGGGTTCGGAATATTGCTGTTTTCAGGCGGCGATGCGGGTCCGTGAATCACAAAATGGCTGTCTGCCCTGTGTTCGGCGTCCGGATTATAAAAAATGTTGTCATAAACATAGACATTCCGATTGGGGATAGTTTCGGTATCTGTATTTTCTTTTCCCCAGCCGCCGTTCTGACGGTTCTGCTCACAGGCTGCCGTATTTCCTCCGTCGCAGCTGCGGGAACCGTGAGCAATGAGCAGAATACCGCTGCCTCTGACATCATATCCGACACGATACAGCGTATTATAAGCCATCAGAATGTTATACCCGCCTCTGACCGCCATGCCGGCGTTGGTCACATCATGAAGCACATTGTTGACGAATCTGACATCATAGATTTCATAATGGAGCCAGGGAGAGACCATAAATTCAAAGCCGGTTCCCTGACCCGCGGCAAAGCCGATGTTTCCCGAATCGTAAATTTCATTGCCTTCAACTGTAAAATATGCCGTGCCGCCTTTCATCAGCAGACAGTCATCTCCGGAGTCATAAATGCGGTTGTTGAGAATATGTCCGTACTGCACCGCGACAAAATCAAGGGAAAACCAGTCACCGCCTGAAATTTCGCTGTCTTCCACATAAATATACTGCGTCTGATTGACTTTGAGCGTTTCCTGCGGCTGTCTTTTAGCTCCGTCAAATCCGTCCAATTTGCATCCCCGGATCAGAATATGGTCGCTGCCTTCGATATGCAAAGTATTGCCGCTGCCCCCGTATCCCGGATCCGTGACAATATCGAGATGGATGAGATACAGATACCGAACATCGGACAGGCTCAGATATCCGTGCAGACGGACCGTGTGAGGACCGTCGGCTGCCTGAAGAATGACAGGATACTGAACTGTTCCGTAACGCGCTTCCATCCAGCCGCCTGCCGGAAGATCCGCCTCGGAATAATCGCCGGAAACCAGCAGAATACGATAGCCGGTCGCGGTCAGCGTCGTCCCGGTCGGAATACGGTTCCATGCCTCGCCGACCGTGCGTAATGCCTGCGATCTTTCGGAACCGGTATTGCTGTCATTGCCGTTGACCGGGTCTGTCCAGATATC
>DYRK01000038.1:0-18000 GCA_020718785.1 Desulfatirhabdium butyrativorans
AGCCGGGGCTTCCCCGGCAAGTGCGTTCCCAAGCAGGGGCTTGGGAACGAGAAAAGGGGCCTGGGAACGAGAAAAAAAGCCCTCGCGCTCTCTGCGGTTTCTCTGCGCCCTTTGCGGCAAGTTTTTATACGGAACTCAGGCAGTTTTATGTCGAACTCACGTTAATATATAACCCAACTTGCCACCTATAGCAAAGTACCTGAAATTATCAGAAGTGAAAAAACGGAAGTTTTCGCGGACACTCCGATTTTCCGCTGTTTTAAGGTTTATAGGTCGCAAGTTGGATTATATAATGTGTTTCATAAGAACGGCAAAATGTCAACGGAATCATACCGGAACAACTTTCTTGTTATGTGCATAAAATTTGTTTGCATTCCCAAGCAGGATAGGGTATCGTCTCCTGATTCTATTTACAGAAATTATCCTTGCCGGAAAGACAGACAGGGATTTTCAGTTCCGACAGGAAATACACGATGCGACTTGCATTTGAATCATAATCCGAATTAATGTCATATAGATTTTAAGATAAAGTTTGTCAGAGCAAAGTGAGGAATGCAGGGGCGGTCTGCCTGAATTTTACAGCGGGATCGTCAGATAAACTCTGCACTCCAAGCGGACCTGCACGTCCTGACAAGCTTTTTCTTAAAGTCTGTAGCAGGGAGGTATTGATGCTCAGTATTGATTTTCTGGAAAAATCCGAACTCTTCAAGGGCCTGGACGATGATCAGCTTGCCGCGGTTCAGACCTGTTGTCAGGAAAAGGAATTTCGCCGCGGAGAGATGATATTCGGCAAAGATCAGAGTGTCGGCGATCTGTATATTGTTGCGGAAGGGCAGGTTGACCTGCGGTTTGATATGCCCGGACGCCCGACTTCGGATAAAAATACCATAAGCTCTGTATCCGAAGCCGCTGTTTTCGGATGGTCCAGCTTTGTTCCGCCCTATAAAACCACTCTTTCGGCTTATTGCGCCAAAAACAGCAGGGTTGTACTGATGAAACGGGAAGAACTTCTCGGACTTTTTGAAAAAAACCCACGGATCGGATATGTGGTCACATCAAACCTGTCAAAGGTGGTGGGAAAACGCTTTCATCGGATACAAGACGAAATTGTAAGCCGCAGAGGGCATGATATGATGTTTGACTGGTAGGGGACGCCGCCGGCGTTTTTGCCCCTGTGCATGATATTTTTCAATATCAGACCTGCGGGGTTTCCAAACCCGGCAGGTCTTTACAACACTTTCTTTCTGTACGGACTGTTGCCGTCAGGGTGCCGGGGTTTTGCCTTAAAAGCCGGCGGTGCGGGGACAGACAGACTGCTTGGTAAAACAAATGAAATTATCTGAAATTGTCAAAGTATTGGAAGCAACCCTTTTTGTGGGCGAAGACCGGCTGGACAAAGAATTTCTCGCTGGCGGAGCCAGTGATCTGATGAGCGATATTCTCGCCAAGCGGGCTGACGAATGTGTGTTTCTGACAGGTCTGACCACCGTGCAGACCATCAGGACAGCGTCAGTGTCCGGGGTGGGAGCGGTTGTCATTGTGAGGGGGAAAATCCCTCCCGACGAGGTGATCCGGATGGCGCGGGAAGAGGAGATTCCTCTGCTTTCGACACCCTATTCCATGTTTGTTTCCTGCGGCAGACTGCACGGTCAGGGAATGACAGGTCTCAACGGAACCCGTTAAATTGAAAATTAAATATTCAATACGTTTGATGTGAAATGATCCGGCAACCTGCTGAAAATACTGAATGCCGATTTTCGAAGCAGTTTTAACAGGCTTCCAACCGGCTGATTTTACAAACAGCATTTCATTTCACATCAAACGTTTCAATTTTAAATGTTACAGGGAGGAGCAAATATCATGGAGAATGGAACGATGGAATGTTTCAAACTGTTCAGGGATGTCTGCAGGTCTGTAAATTCGACGCTGAACCTCAAAGAAGTCCTGGAACTGATCACCAAAGGCATTGGATGTCAAGGGCTGCGCGGTGTTTCTGCTGGACAGGGGGCACAAAACATTAAACGTCAGCGCGTATCACGGTCTGAGTGAAGCCTATATGAAAAAAGGGCCTGTGGATACGGACAAAAGCATTGCAGAATCATTAAGCGAGAAAGCCGGTTCTGCTCTATGATGTGGTCAATGATCCCAGAGCGCAGTATCCGAAACAGGCGAAAACAGAAGGGGTGGCTTCGATTCTTTCTGTACCCATACCGGTAAAAGGCACGGTGATCGGTGTAATGAGACTCTACACCTCGGAACCCCGCCGGTTTTCCGATAATGAGACAGAGCTTGTCTGCGGATTGGCGGAAATGAGCGGAATCGCTATTGACAACGCCCGGATGTACGATTATCTCAAAAAAGATCATGAAAACCTGATCACCGAAGTTCACCGATGGTTTGATTACGGCAATATGTGATTAACTGGGAAGTGAGAGGTGAATATTTCTCACTTCTCACTTCTCACTCAAAGGAGCGTTCCCCCGCCTTTCAGTCGGGTATGCACCGGATGAAAATCCGAAAAAGCCGGGAACGTAAAATCAGTAACTT
The DNA here is from genome assembly GCA_020718785.1 of Desulfatirhabdium butyrativorans. Classification (GTDB taxonomy): domain Bacteria; phylum Desulfobacterota; class Desulfobacteria; order Desulfobacterales; family DYRK01; genus DYRK01. The sequence goes on from DYRK01000038.1 coordinate 2,548, forward strand.
ATGATGATTTACATGGGAGAAGCTCGCCATGTCGGCCTTCAGAAAAACCTTCCAGATTAATAAAAAAGATTTTATCCATGCAGGGGAAGCCTCTGTAGCGGTCAAGAATCTCCTCAAATCATTGCATATTGATCCCAAACTGATCCGCCGGGTTGCCATCTGCGGCTACGAAGGCGAGATGAATGTTGTGATGCACGGCGGGGAAGGTTTTCTGACATTTGAGATTGATTCTGAAAAAGTTGTCCTCAATATTTCCGACGACGGACCGGGCATAGCGGATATCAGTCTGGCAATGAAGAAAGGATATTCCACTGCGGCAGACGAATACCGTCAGATGGGATTCGGCGCGGGAATGGGGCTGCCGAATATGAAAGAAAATTCGGATCAGTTTGATATTGAGTCTGAAAAAGGAAAGGGTACACGGATTCGGATGGTTTTTCTTATTTCCAAAGGAGGATAAGGTGGCTAAGGTAAAACCCGCATGCCGTATCCGTTTTGACAAAGCGCTTTGCACCGGCTGCCTCCGGGATGTGAAAGCATGTCCCACCCGCGCAGTCCGGATGGTTGACGGCAGGCATGTTTATGCGGCGGATCTGTGTATCGGATGCGGGGAATGTATCCGCGTCTGTCCTGTGGGCGCGGTGAAAGCGGTATCCTCAGAATTCAGCCCCCCTGAAAATGAGGTTCCGGTGGCGATTGTGTCGCCGGTTCTCTATACCCAGTTCCCGGGAGAGACTCCGGAAAATATTCTGAAAGGGCTGAGGTATATGGGCTTTCATGAAACCATGGACATAAGCTATTTCATTGAAATGTTTCAGTGTGCAGCCGAAGAATACATTGTACGCAACAGAGAAGCGCGGGATCCTCTGTGGCCCCTGATTTCTCCGGTATGTCCCTGCGCGGTACGTCTTATCGAATCGCGGTTTCCTTCTCTTCTGCCCCATGTTCTTCCCATAATCAGTCCCGTGGGGCTGGGAAGCGAGGAAGCAACCCGGCGGATATTTCATGAACACGGGAAAAAAGGCTCGCCGGTTCTGTATTATATCAATCCCTGTCCGAACCGGATGGTTCCGGAACAGCCTCATTTCCATCAGGAACGTCCCTATCCGGAAAGAGTCATCGGAATCAACGAAATTTACGGCGATCTTTCACGGTATCTGGATCGGATCAGAAAAGAACCGCATATCCAGTCCTGCTCAAACCCCTTCAAATACTGTGCCATCGAAACCCGGCTGATGTGGGGAATGTCCGGGGGGGAAATTGCCGGCATCAATTCGGAACGCACCCTCGCGATATCGGGACTGGAGGCGACGGTTGCCTATCTTGAAAAAATAGAAAGCGGTATGTTTCAGGATGTGGAGTACATCGAATTCAGAACCTGTCCTGAAGGATGTCTGGGGGGGACACTTACCGCGGTTGACAGATATCTGACCAAAAACGTGGTTCAGAAGATGCTTCTGAAGTCCGGCTTTAAAAGACATCTGTCCCGAAGCAATATTCTTCATCTTTATGAAGAAGAGTGGTTTTCGGCAAAATCAGATTCTCTGAGGGGACCGCGGCGTTTTGCAAGGTACAAACCGCCTCTGTCCATAGAGGCATTGCAGGAGATGGACAGGCTTGTCGAGCTTATTCATGGAATGGACTGCGCGGCATGCGGGGCCCCGAGCTGCAGGGAATTTGCAGAGGATGTGGTCAGAGGAGAGGCTTCGCTGAGTGACTGTATTGTGCTGCGCGCACGCGGACTGGCAGGAGACCGGAATGTCGGAAAGGGGAAAAACGAGGTGGACGTAAAAGAACTGGCAGAAAAATTCGGATTGGAAGTGGCTGCGGGTGCGGACGGACTGAACCGGAAAGTTCGCGGGGGATACTGCGGCGATCTGTTGAGCGACGTCATGGGCAAGGCTGCCGAAGGCTGTGTCTGGCTGACCATTCAGGGGCATCAGAACATCCTCGCTGTTGCCGTACTGCGCGAGATGGCAGCCGTTATTCTTGTGGGCGGATACCAGCCCGAGGCAGAGACAAAGGAAAAGGCGGATAAAGAAGGAATTCCTATTCTGCTGTGGCATTCCGCGGCTTTTGAACTGGCAGGACGCCTTTATGAAGCAGGGGTGGTAAAATAATTGACAGTCCCCGGACCATGGGCTATAAGCTATGAATTATCAGGCAGATATGCACATCCATACCTGTCTCTCCCCCTGTGCCGAGTGGGAGATGAGTCCCGCAGAAATTGTCGGGAAAAGCCGTGAAAAGGGTATGGATATTATCGCTATATGCGACCATAATTCCATGGAAAACGCGGAAGCCGCGATGCGGGCGGGCCGGAAACTGGGGATAAGGGTTTTTCCGGGCATGGAGATCTGTTCCAAAGAGGAAGTCCATATTCTGGCGATTTTCGATGATCCTGAATCTGCCGAAGCCATGCAGGACTATGTTTATGCCCATCTTCCGGGGACAAACCGGCCCGATTTTTTCGGTTCTCAGATCATTGCTGACGAAAATGACGAAGTGCTTGGGGAAAATCCACGCCTGCTGATCGGTGCGACCACGCTGGGGGTTCATGCGATTGTCGAAAAAACGCATCAGTTGGGAGGCCTGAGCATTGCATCCCACGTGGATCGTCCGGCTTTCGGGCTTATCAGCCAGCTCGGATTCATTCCCCCGGACCTGCCGTTGGACGGAGTGGAGGTTTCATACCGTGTTCCGCTGGGGGAAGCTCGTCAGCGTGTACCGGGAATCGGAAAACTGCCCTGTATCACCTCTTCGGACGCCCATCTTCCCGACGATATCGGCAGAGCGCGGACAATCTTTACGATGAATGCTCCGAGCCTTGAGGAAATCCGGCTGGCTTTGCAGGGGAAGGACGGGAGGGAGATAATAATGGAAGTCAGGGGTTAATGGAATAAAAAATATGTTGAATGAATTGAGTAAAAACATAAATAAACAAGTTGTTATCACGCTTACAAACGGCAAAGAAAAGCAAGGACAACTCGTAACTATTGATGCCGAAAGCAACATTATTCGTCTGCGTGATGAAAGCAATAACAGCATTTCGATATTGATCTCAATGATTGGTATGTTTGAGCCGGTGAACAGCGCAGACAGTCTTGTGAAACCTCTGATTCGGCAATCTGAAAATGTGCCTGACAATACTATTGAGCAAAAGATTAACGATTACGAGATGTTGCAAAAAAACATGAAAATTGAAACAACTTTTGATACGGAGATAAAAAATGCTGCTCTGCCAGTAGTAAAATCAGATTTTACAACGCCAGTGGTGAAAAAAGATGACCTTTTAAAAGAAGCCAGAAACGCACGAGATGTTGATAAAAATTATAAAAAAGCCGAAGCGTTGTTTATTGAAGGAATTGAAAAGGAGGAAAGCTTTAAGACAAAAGAACGTGCTGTCAGAGATTTGGCAAATATGCTCGCTCAACAAATGAAAGAACCTGAAAGAGCTATTCAGATGATTAAAAAGTATCAGACAAGTTTGTCTGAATCGGATTTAAACTTGCTTTATAATTTCCATTATCAATCAGGTGAATATGAAGAAGCAATTAAAATTGAAAAAGAATTGCTCAAAAATACTAAACAAGCAGATGCAGGACTAACGTATTATTTCAATATTGCAGAATGTTATTCAAAATTAGGTAATAATATTGAAGCGAAGAAGAATTATGAAAATGTTGCATTGCATCTGTATAAAAAAGGTGAAACAGAAAAAGCAAAGGCTGTTTTAAAGAAATACATTCAAAAAATTGACGATCCTGAATTAAAAAAGTTTGCAAATGATGAGATAAACGATATGGCAGGGCTAACTTCTGAAAAATTTGATGCTTTTACCAAGCATTATCTCTTTTCATGCGATATGAAATATGTTGATAAAAACAGGTTATCAGGAGAAGGAAAATATATTGGTGATGATAAAGAAAAAAAAAATGATATAAAAAAATTAGAACACGCTGCTGAAACTTTGAAGAGAAATATTGCTGAAGAAAGAAGCAATATCTACTTAAATGCAGCAAAAATATTATTTGATTTAGGTGAGCAAAACAACGATTTTTACAAATATTTGTGCAGAAGTTTCACTTCAAAAGGGGACAATGCCATTCAAAGTGGCAATTCACTTGATACTGTTAAGATTTTTTATCTCACAGCGTTAAAGGTATATAATTCTCTCTATTTTGATGAGAGGCAATCAGAAGTCGCAGATGCGAGACTGTCACTTTGCAGATTTTTATGCTCACCTTTAGGTAGAGATAAAATACCTTTGACGGATATTATTATTGAAGATACAATTAATTCTGTATTTAATCAACTCCCTGATCCAAAAAAAATTTTTGACGCGTTATGTCTGCTTTTTGCCAAAAGCCCACAGTATTCCATCAGCCGTGTTTTGAAGGCTATATATGAAAACCATGACTTTAAAAAACTCGCTTATGACTATTTAGGGTCGGATTTAAATATAAGTTATGATTCCTTTATAGAACTTTGGAAAGATAAAGCTCGAAGTATTATCAAAATTGAAAATGAATTGTCAGAGCAACTTTCGCTTTTAAGGAACTTTGAAATTGCAGAAATTTGGTTATATTCAGGAATTGATCGAATTAATAATGTAGTAGGTCAGGTACTTTTTGATTCTGATAAGGATTATTTAAATGATCTTAACAACTTGTTTGATTTGTGCATTTCATTGTGCAAGGTCAATTCTTTTGATGAAAAGCGCAATAAATGTGATGATATCGAGCAAAAAGCAAAGAGTTTTATTGGAAAAATAGAAAAAAATCCCACAAAACTCTCTATTGAAGAAATATATCCGATAATTAACAGCCTGCTTCTGACACTTAAAGCGTATCAGAAGGAACTGAGTCAAAAATCTAAACCTGAATTGGTCATAAGTTCAGCGGTTGCATCTTATCATCTCAGAGAAAACAACCAGATTGATTTTCAGGTAAAAATTGAGAATACCGCCGAAGGACACGCCGAACAGGTCGAATTTTTTATAGACAGCGATAGTGATTCTTACGAATTGCTAAGTCAACAAGCCGTTGCTTACGGAACTATCAGAGGTCAAGATAAAGAAACACAGATTATCGCTTTACGACTCAATCCGAAAGCGATTGCCGCTAAGGCCTTTACATTGAAAGCCTACGCCAAATTCAGAACCCGACAAGGAGAGTCTGTCGAAACTTCATTACAGGAGATAGCTATTCAATTGGGAGACGCCAAAGATTTTGTTGAAATTAAACCTAATCCTTATGCACAGTGGGCAAGAGGCGGAACAGTTGTAGATAAGGCAATGTTTTTCGGCAGGGAGGAATTCATTAAAAGAGCTTACAGTGCTATCTGCAATAATTATCGCAGTTATGTCATATACGGGCAGTTCCGTTCAGGTAAATCGTCAATTTTACATCATTTGGAACAGGAGTTGAAAACCAATTCTCAAATTATGGTGGCGGAAATCGGCGATGTGGGCAGGTTAATGGATGATAACTCGCAGACACCGTTACTTTATCAATTCCTGTTCGGTATCTTACGAAGAATCCAGAAGAGCATACAGGATAAAGAGCGTAACGGTTTACCGAAATTAGATTTTTCTATTCCCATAAGTCAGGAATTTTACGGACATCCTGCTCCCTTAGATTTTTTTTACGAATTGTTTGACAATCTGAAAGAAAAGAGAAATATTTATCCTGAATGGAAAGACATCCGAATCGTTGTTACAATGGATGAATTTACATACTTGTATGAAAAGATCGTTCAAGGCAAACTGAGTCAGGATTTTATGAAGAATTGGAAAGCATTATTGGCAACCAATTATTTTAATGTGGTTTTGGTAGCTCAGGATGTGTTTCCGAAATTCAGGAATAAATATGACAACGCCTTTCAGACCATGCAGCACGAAAGAGTTACCTATTTGGAAGAATCCGATGCCAAAGAATTAATTGACAGGCCGATTCGTATAAAGATTGATCCGGAAAATGATGAAAGCCGATATACAGAACAAGAAGCGATTGACAGAATCTGCGAATTGACCGCTTGCAGTCCGTACTATATTCAAATTTTCTGCAATCAATTAGTAGATTATATTAATGATGAAAAGCAGCCTTATATCACAAAAGCCAATGTAAACATTGTAAAAGATCGTTTGCTCAGAGGTGACAGACGGTTAGATAAAACAGCGTTTACGAATTTGATTAACAATAGCGACCCTTCTGATGATGCTATACCGCATAGCGACTTGATAAAGGTTTTGAAAAAAATTGCAGAGCATACCAAGAATGATTCTTACTGCTCAAAGAACAGAATCAATTGCGACACAAAGACGGCCATTAATGAAATTTTAAAGGATTTGGAAGATCGTGATGTGATTGATAAACACGGAGAAAAAGGCTTCCGCATCCGTGTCGGTCTGTTCAAGGAATGGTTAAATGAAAATCCTCATTTTATGGAATAACTGAAATGGAAAATATCATAAACCCTTTTGCAAACAAGGGCCGGATTGTAACAGGAAAAAATTTTATCGGCAGATTTGAAGGGCTGAAAACTGTTGCAAACACTGTTACAGAACTGCCCATGCCCAATAATTTAGCAATTATCGGTTATCCGAGAATCGGCAAAAGCAGTTTGGCCAATCAGGCGATTATTCAAAAGAAAGAATGTCTGCTGGAAAAAAACAAGCTTGCGGTGTGGATTGATTTTTCAGGTTTTTCCAATCGCGAGGCTTTTTTTAAAAGTCTGGTTCGTTATTCTTTTGAGAAATTAAGACGGGCTGAGAGAGTTGATGATGAAATAAAGATAAGCGCATCGGAAGTACTGGAAAAGGGAAAAGTATGGGATGATTTGAAATATGATATAGAGATTTATTTTGAGACGGTACGTGCCAAAGGTTATTATACTATTTTTGTTTTAGATGAATTTGATGAAGCGAGAAATAAATTTGAAAATAATACGGAAGCTTTCAGAGAAATGCGGCATCTGGGCTATGATGCACAACGATACGGAATTGCCTTTGTAACCACTTCCCGCCGAAGCATAAGAGACATCGAAATACAAAGCAAAGTCAGTTCGACGCTTGACGGTATTTTCGGAAAAGAATATCTGGCAATGTATAAGGAAAAAGAGCTTTCCGAATATTATCAGCTTTATGAAAACATTGAAATACAACTCAGTGACAGTCAGAAAAAACGCATTGAATACTATTGCGGCAGACACCCGTATTTATTGGCGGTATTAGGATTTGAAGCTGTTGAGCGGTTTAAAGAAGGTCAGGACATTGATATTGATGCTGTTTTTAAGAAAACTCAGTTGCAGTTTGCCGATTATTATGAGCAGTTGATTGCTCTTTTAAGGGAAGATAAAACCTTTACAAATCTGCTGCAAATACTTCTCGGTCCGAAAATTGATGTAAAACCGTCTGACATTGATGAGCTTTTTATTTACGGACTTATTCAAAAAGGAGAAAAATATTTTGCCGCTTTTTCTCAGCACTTTCAGAATTATTTGAAGTTCAAAGAAAGAGATGAAAAAATAGAAGTCGAAACTTGGAAACTGATCAGTCAGGCTGAAAAAGGATTGAGACAGCTTATTTTAAACGTGTTTGTAAAAAACTTCGGTGAAAATTGGGAAGAAAGTTATCTGAGTAAATATGCTAAGATAGCAGATAAAAAGAAAAAATTGAATGACATATTCGCAAAATTGAGAAATGCACAGCAAAGAGATATTGACCAATACGGCAGTCTGGCTCTGAATCTGACACTGCTTGATCAGACTTATATCCATCAGTTGTTTGATTATTTTATTCTTTTTTCATGGGATGACTTGTTCAAAACAGTTTTCCAGAAAGAAAAAAAATATTGGAATGAAGTGAAGCAATCTCTTGAAAAAATAAGAAATCCTATGGCGCATCAGAAAATACAGCTTCTGTTGGAATGGGAAATCAAAAAAGTCGAGGAATATTGCAGGGAAATCATAGCTATAGCGGAAAGAACAGAATAGTTTCATTTAGATTTTTTTATTTTTTAAAATTGTCGAAGGTATAGAATGAGCCATTTTATCGGACAGATAGAAATCGAAAATTTCAGATGTTTTGACTCTCTGAAAGTGGAGAATCTCAAACGGGTGAATCTTGTCGGCGGGGATAATAATGTCGGGAAAAGTGCTTTCTTGGAGGCATTGGAAATTGTTGCCAAAACTACAGAACCCTCATCTTTGGCAATATCACTCGGATATAGCATTAAAAGAAGGCAATCTTATGATCTCCAATTCCATGAATTTGAATTCGATTTGATTACTTATGAACAGAATACTCTGAAATTTAAAACTGACAATATCTCTATAGCGTTAAAACTATCTGATATACCTTTATTTTTTGATACGACTCCTGATAAAGAGAGCGAGTTTGACGAGTTGTTCGTGGAAGTTATAATAAACAACAATGACTCCCGAAAAATTCCGTATAGCAAATTCGGCAGCATGATTAAAAAACATTTTTTTCCTCATAATGTGATATTAAATGAGAATATAGATTTCATACCAAGCACAAGTTTAGATGAAAGAAAACTGTCCGCCATATATGGCAGGATAGTTGACATGGGAATGACGGAAGATATTGATGGTTTTCTGAGAAATTTTGATTCCCGAATAGATTCTTTACTCATAAGACCGACAGAACAATCCAGCATATTTAAAATAAAATTCAGAGACAGAAAGATACCTGTTCTGCTGTCTTCAATGGGAGGTGGATTGAACCGTTATATTGCTATTGTGTGTGCAATATGGAAAAGCAAAGACGGACAACTCTTTATTGATGAAGTGGAAAACGGCATTCATTATACAAAATATGAAAAACTTTGGGAGATCATTTTCAACACAAGTAAAGAGGCAAATTGCCAAGTGTTTGCGGCTACCCATTCAAAAGAATGTATCGAAGCCTTTTCACGGACAGCAGAAAAATGCGATCATGAGAATATAAAATATATTAATTTATCAAGAACGGTTGATAACACTGAAAAAATTGTTGCCACAGTATTAGACTCTGTCGGTCTCGAAGATCATTTTCAGTTGGGGCTCGATGTCAGATGAAAAATATTATTATTGTGGAAGGAATAAGTGACAAGAAATTTTTAGAAAGCTACATTGCTTATTTGCAAAAGACTTTCCCATCACAATATTTGCTTATAAATGACATCAAAGATGCAAAAGGACAGGACGCAATATTCTCTATTTTAAAGGCTCAGAAAATTTATATTAACAAGGGAGCAACGAAAAATATCGGCATTCTCATAGACGCTGATAAGGAGGGAATAAGGACAAAAATTGAAAACAAAATAAATTCTGCAATTGAAAAGGCTTTCGATATAAAAAACGCTGTCAAAGCCCCGAATGAAATATCTCCGATTAACTATGGAAGCAATATTGTCAATATATTCTGCTATATATTCAACATTGACGGTAAAGGTGAACTGGAAGACATCCTCAAAGAAATAAGAACCGATAAGAATGCTGAAATTCCAATATGTTTGGACAGATTTGTCGAATGTATGAAAGGTTTCAACGAAGCCTATCCCGAAAAACAGTACAAAAAGAACTTCATTAATTTCTATGGATATGAATGTATCAAAAAAGAAGGATTGAACGCTAAAGAAATAAAAGTCAAATTAAAAGAGTATGAATATTATGCTCCGCCATATTGGGATTTTGAACACGATATGTTAAAAGATCTGAAACGATTTTTAGAATTATTTCAATAGATCAGATTGAGTATATTGGGATATGAAACCGGAAATAAAAACATGAGAGAAATCGCTCTTCATATAATGGACATTGCGGAAAACGGAATTGCCGCGGGTGCGGACTGCATTCATATACTTGTGGACGAGGCTGTCAGGGAGAATCGGCTGAGGGTCGAAATCCTGGACAACGGCAGGGGGATTCCTCCTGAGATACTGGAAAAAGTGACCGATCCTTTTGTGACAAGTCGTACTACCCGCCGGGTCGGACTGGGACTTTCCCTGCTGAAAGCGGCAGCGGAACGCTGTGAAGGAAACTTTGCCATTGATTCCGAAGTCGGCAAAGGAACCCGGACAACTGCAACATTCCGATATGACCATATTGACCGGTCGCCGGTAGGGGATATTGCCGGTTCTGTTGCCCTGCTCATAGCGGGTCATGCGGAAATCGCCTTTGTCTATACCCATATTATCAACGGAAAGGATTTTGTATTGGACACCCGGGAATTTGAAAACGAAACCGGTCTTTCCCCGGCTGACCCGATGGTGAATTTTCATCTGACAAAAACTATAAGGAATGCGCTGGCTGAATTAAAGGGGTGAGGGGTGAGAGGTGAGAGGTTCGGGGTGCAGCAGTCAGTTTTCACCCCGAACCTCTCACCTCTTACCTCGCACCTTTCGATTAAAGAAAGGAGATATTGATGATCAGTCTTGATTTTCTGAAGAAAGTAGAAGTATTGAAAGGATTGGATGACAAAGGGCTGGCGGCTGTTCAGTCCTGCTGTGAGGAAAAAGAATTTCAGATCGGAGACATTCTTTTTGCCGAAGGAGAAGACGCTGCCCATCTGTGGGCAGTGACAGAAGGACAGGTGGATATACGCTTTGACCTCCCGGATCGTCCCACATCGGAAGAAAACAATATATCCTCCATATTCGAAACCATGGCTTTCGGATGGTCGGGCATTGTGCCGCCCAATAAATATTCTCTTTCGGCATACTGCGCGAGCAGAAAATGCAAAGTCGTAAGAATGGCCAGAGAATGTCTGATAAGTCTTTTTGAAAAAGACCCCCGGCTCGGCTATCAGGTCATGACCAACGTGATCGCTGTGGTGGGCAGGCGGATTTATCAGTTGCAGAATATGGCTTCGGTCTCTCCTTTTGCCAAAGTAGAGGTACTTGTTCATCTGGCAACCTGCGGAATTGCTGCCGGGGCCCGTGAAGTCATGGCTGCCCTTACGGAGAAAATCGCTCAGAGCAATCGGAGAGACATTCAGGTGAAAGCCGGCGGATGTCTGGGAAAATGTCAGACCGAACCCAACGTGACTGTAAAAATGAGCGGAACAGACCCGGTTGTCTATGGAAAAATGACTGCTGACAAAATGCGTCAGGTCTTTGACAAACATATCCTCGGAGGGAATGTTCAGAGCGAGTTTTTGGCAGCGAAATAGTCCTGGGCGTTTTTTCATAGTGAGAAGTGAGAAGTGAGAAGTGAGAAGTGAAAATTTCTCACTTTTCACTTCTTACTTCTCAATTACTTAAATACTCAGACAGTTTTTGAGGAGAAAATATACCATGGATGAACGAAATACCATCGTCATAAACGGGAATGAGTTTACTTTCAACTCCGGTGAGACGATTCTGGATGTGGCAAAACGGAACCATATTGATATTCCGACGCTCTGCCATCTCAAGGGAGCGACACCCACCGGCGAATGCCGGATATGTGTGGTGGAAGTCGAGGGCGCACGCACGCTGCTGGCTGCCTGTGCGACACCGGCTGCAAAGAACATGATTGTCCGAACCGAGTCTCCGGAAGTGATCGCTGCCCGGCGTCTGGTGCTGGAACTGATGCTGTCTTCGGGAAATCATAACTGTGCAGTGCGCGGCTCCGATGACAAAGACTGGACCCGCTTCCAGATGGATGTGAATCAGTACGACAGCAGTGATAAAATCTGTCCGGTATGGGGAGATTGCAGACTTCAGGACCTGGCTTACCGCTATCAGATAAGCGGAGAACGCTTTCCGAGAACCGACGTGCCTTACCCGATGGAGACAGTCAATCCCTTCATTGTCCGGGATTTTTCCCGATGTATCAGATGCGGGAGATGCGTTCAGGCATGTAACGATATTCAGGTGAACAATGCCATAAGTTTCGGATACCGCGGCGCGGTGACGAAAATTATTGCCGCAGGCGACCGTCCTCTCAAAGATTCGGACTGCGTGTTCTGCGGGGAATGCGTGCAGGTCTGTCCTGTAGGCGCGCTCGTAGAAAAGGATGTGCGCTACGATGTCAGACCCTGGGAAACGGAAAAAGTCCGTACCACTTGCAGCTATTGCGGCGTGGGCTGTCAGATGAATCTCCACGTGAAAGACAATCAGGTGAGAAAAGTGACCGGTGTGGAAGAGGTCGGGCCCAATTTCGGCAGCCTCTGCGTCAAAGGCCGGTTCGGGTTCGATTTTATCTCGTCTCCGGAACGTCTCGCCACACCGCTGATTAAAGAAAACGGAAAATTCCGCGAAGCCTCATGGGACGAAGCACTGAATTTTGCAGCAAAAAAATTCGGCGAGATAAAAGATAAATACGGAAGTGACAGTTTCGGTCTCCTGACTTCTGCCCGAATCACGAATGAGGAAAACTACATTGCCCAGAAATTTGCCCGCGCAGTGATGAAAACCAACAATGTTGACCACTGCGCCCGTCTCTGACACAGCTCCACCGTGGCCGGTCTGGCCGCAGCATTCGGAAGCGGAGCGATGACGAACACTATCGGAGATATTGAAACCGCGGAAGTGATTCTGATTACGGGATCCAATACTACGGAAAATCACCCGGTACTTTCTTCTTTTGTCAAACGGGCAGTGAAATTCAAGGGAGCAAGACTGATAGTCGTGGATCCGAGACGCATCAAAATCGCAGGATTTGCACATCAATGGCTCAGACCCAATCTGGGAACCGATGTGGCATGGATCAACGGCATTATGCACGTGATCATCAAAGAAAATCTGCATGACAAAGAATTTGTGGCAAACCGGACTCAGGGTTTTGAAGAACTCAAGGCAATGGTTGAGAAATTCACACCCGCTTATGTGGAGGAAATCACCGGCATTCCCGCGCAGCAGCTGACAGACGCCGCGAAGATATATGCCGGAGCCGAAACATCGAGTATTCTTTACTGCATGGGCATCACCCAGCATATTACCGGCACGGACAATGTGAAATCGCTGGCAAATCTGGCAATGCTCTGCGGACATATCGGAAAACCCGGAACCGGCGTCAATCCTCTGCGCGGACAGAACAATGTGCAGGGAGCTTGCGATATGGGCGGGCTTCCCAATGTGTTTACCGCGTATCAGCCTGTGAGCAATCTCGATATAGCCAAAAAAATGGAAGAAGCCTGGGGGGTTTCCGGGCTTCCGACCAAAGTCGGACTCAAAGTCACGGAGATGATTCCCAAAGCGCACAGCGGAGAAATGAAAGCCCTGTATATCATCGGCGAGAATCCGCTGGTTTCCGATCCTGACCTGAATCATGCAGAAAAAAGTTTTTCTCATCTTGAATTTCTCGTAGTTCAGGACATCTTTATGACCGAAACCGCGCAGCAGGCTGATGTAGTATTGCCTTCCGCGTGTTTTGCCGAAAAAGACGGAACTTTCTCCAATACGGAACGCCGGGTTCAGCGTGTGAGAAAAGCGGTGAATCCCCCGGGACAGGCATGGGATGACTGGAAAATCACCTGCGAGATAGCAAAACGCATGGGCTATTCCATGTCCTATACAGACAGCGAGGCTATTTTCGAAGAAATTCGGAAAGTCACGCCGTCCTATGCAGGAATCACCTATAAGCGTATGGAATATGAAGGGCTTCACTGGCCCTGTCCTGCCGAAGATCATCCGGGAACACCGATTCTGCATACCTTGCAGTTCCCCATCGGCAAAGGGAATTTTCATGCCATTGACTATATTCCTTCCGCAGAACGCGCAGATGCGGATTATCCCATGTATCTGACCACTGGCAGGGTACTGTATCAATATCATACCGGAACCATGACCCGGAAAACCGGGGGGCTGAACGAGCGTTCTCCGGAGAATTTTGTCGAAATTTCTTCCTCGGATGCCGACAGATACGGTCTGGCAGACGGCGACAAAGTGCAGGTGGCTTCCCGGAGAGGTGAAATTGTGGCGGGCATAAAGATTTCGGACAAGGCGGTAAACGGAACTGTGTTTATTCCCTTCCATTTTGCCGAATCCGCAGCCAACAGGCTGACGAACGCCGCGCTGGACCCGGTTTCGGGGATTCCGGAGTATAAGGTGTGTGCAGTGAAGCTGTCCAAGGCGGCATAATGTTCTAAAGACTTCCGAAGCATTTGAGACTTCGGAAGTCTGACTCTAATGGAGATATCAGCATGAATCGTAAAACAGATGTGAACCTTCTGAAAAGTATTGAAGAAGATGAGATTATATCAGAATTGGAAGACGATGAACCTGAGCCGGTCAAGATGACTGAATCTGAAATCGAAGAAAAATATTCCGAAACTCAGGGTAAGCTCCATATACAGCGCAATGATTTTCTGCTCCTAAATATTATTGACATGGTAAATGATAAAGCTACCTTGAATATTGCCCCCGGGTATCAACGTCGTCCGAGATGGAACAATAAGCAAAATTCGCATCTGATCGAATCCATTCTTCTCAATATTCCGATTCCGCCTATTTTTTTGTATGAACATGAATTTGCACAATATGAAGTCGTGGACGGCCAGCAGCGGCTGAATGCCGTAAAAACATTTTTTGACGATGTATTCGAGTTGGAAGATATGAAAAAATGGAGTGAATTGAACGGGCATAGATTCAGTGATCTTCCACCCAAGATACAATCAGGATTAAGACGCCGAAGTCTTTCCGCTGTCATTATTCTTACAGAAAGCAGTTTCAAAGATCAGACAGGTGTCATGGAGTTGCGTCAATATGTGTTCGAGCGTCTTAACAGCGGCGGAGAACAACTCAACGCTCAGGAAATTCGAAATTGTATTTATGACAGCGATTTTAATAAAATGCTTATCAGAATTGCCCGTTCTCGAGTTTTTACAGATATATGGGGGATCCCGCCGAAAGAAAAAGGGGAACCTCAGCATATCAGTCCTGAATTGGCAAAAAATCAGCTTTACAGTAAAATGAAAGACTGCGAAATCGTTTTAAGGTATTTTGCACTTTCGAATATGGAAGAATTCAGACGGGGAATGAAGCTCACACTTGATAACTGCATGATCCGGATGAAAACGACTTCAGAAGAAAAATGTAAAATACTTGAGCGAGAATACATGGAGGTTTTAGAAACCGCTCGCGATATATATCGTGAAAATGTTTTTCGGCTGCCCGGAAAATCCGGACGTCGTTCTGTTCCTCTGGCAGATGCTGTTCTTCTCGGTATTCGTGATCTTATGAAAAATGCCGAAAAACTGAAGAAGAATCGTGAATATATTATCGCCGAAACCGAAAAAATTCTCTCTGATAAAGAGTCCTACCAGACTATAGTGAAACGCGGCAACAGTAAAAGTGTAATAGAGGATCGTCTCGCTATCATAAATAATCTGTTTCATCAAGCTGTGAAGAAATAGAAATTGCCATGAATACGGTATATACGCAGTTTGCAAAAGATATGGAGCAGATTATTGTGTTTGTCGAGCTTTTTTCAGCAACCCGAAATCTTGCCAGACATGATTTGAAA
>DYRK01000038.1:18100-20411 GCA_020718785.1 Desulfatirhabdium butyrativorans
GCTCTTTTATGTAGATACTGCAATGAATAGTAAACTTATAAAAAGTACGCGTAACGATATATTTATAAACAACAACATCACAAAAACAAATTTATTTTATATTTCATAGTATTTTCTTCCTTTGAAGGAGTTTTTATGAAGGAAATTAGTATCGGACTGCTCGGCTGCGGCACAGTCGGCACAGGTGTTGCTAAAATTCTTATTGAAAATAAGGAACTGATCCGCTCCCGCGTCGGCGCTGTTCTGAAATTGAAATATGCTGCCGATATTGATATTAAAAGAGACAGAGGGATTCGGTTTGACGAGGGTGTGCTGACTGACGATGCCGAAAAAGTCCTCGATGATCCCGAAATTGATATCATTGTTGAAATGATCGGCGGCGTAGGGATAGCAAAGGATTTTATCTTAAAAGCCATCCGAAACGGCAAGCATGTAGTATCAGCGAACAAAGCCCTTCTTGCTGCCTACGGCAACACGCTTGTCAAAGCGGCCGCTGAGAAACGCGTTGATTTTGCTTATGAGGCAAGCGTTGGCGGATGTATGCCGATTATCAAAACTTTGCGGGAAAGCCTTGCGGGGAACCGCATTATCTCTATGATCGGAATTCTCAACGGCACCTGCAACTACATCTTATCTAAAATCACGGATGAAGGCATGTCTTTTGAAGCCGCGCTGACTCAGGCTCAGGCTTGCGGTTTTGCCGAAGCTGATCCGACGCTGGATGTGGAGGGATTTGACACTGCCCATAAATTGGCGATTCTGAATGCACTCGCTTACGGTATGGAGATCAATCTCAAAGATATCTATATAGAGGGAATTTCCGAAATAACGCACATGGATATTGAGCTTGCAGGACAGTTCGGATACAGAATCAAACTCCTTGCCATCGGCAAAAACAGAGGTGACAGAGTAGAGGCGAGAGTTCATCCCACGATGATTCCCTTTGACAATCTGCTTTCCAATGTGAATGCGAATCTGAATGCTGTTATGGTTTCCGGCGACGCGGCAGGAGATATGCTTCTCTACGGCTACGGCGCGGGAATGATGCCTACAGCCAGCGCGGTGGTCAGCGACATTGTGGATATTGCCCGCAATCTCTTATCCGGTACTACGGGAAGGATTCCTGCTCTTGCATGGCAGCCGGAAGCTATCCGAAAAATTCCGGTCATGCCTGTGGACGAAATTTTTACCTATTACTACATCCGGTTCTCTGCCGAAGACCGCCCCGGAGTGCTTTCAAAGATATCGGGCATTTTGGGAGAAAATGAAATCAGCATAAAATCCGTGCATCAGAAGGGCCGGAAAATCGGCGGGCTGGTTCCCATCGTCATGCTCACCCATCGCGCCAAAGAAGCGAATGTGAAAAAGGCATTGGCGGAGATTGCTGTTTTG
Organism: Desulfatirhabdium butyrativorans; assembly: GCA_020718785.1. Lineage (GTDB taxonomy): Bacteria > Desulfobacterota > Desulfobacteria > Desulfobacterales > DYRK01 > DYRK01. The sequence continues at coordinate 19,493 of DYRK01000038.1, forward strand.
GATATTGTCGGGAATAAACCGGTACTTATCCGAATTGAGGATGAGGATGAGTGAAGAAGTGAAGATTGAAAAGTGAAAAGTGAGAAATGAGAAATGACTGATAAGTTATATATTATGTGTTCGGATCTGGAGGGGGTTTTTGTTCCGGAAATATGGATAAATGTGGCTGAAAAGACCGGTATCGAGGAACTCCGGCTGACTACCAGGGATATATCCGATTATGATGTGCTGATGAAAAGACGGATAGAAATTCTCAGGGAACATGGCTTGAAAATCAAAGATATCAGCGATGTGATCGGATCCATGAAACCGTTGGACGGGGCAGGGGAATTTTTAGACTGGCTGCGCTCACGCGTGCCGCTTATCATTGTCTCGGATACATTTGTGCAGTTTGCGGGTCCTCTGATGAAAAAGCTCGGATGGCCCGCGCTGTTCTGCAATTCCCTGATTATCGAACCGGATGGCACGGTTTCAGGATATAAACTGCGCCAGAAAGACGGAAAACGCCAGACCGTGCTTGCGCTGAAAACCCTTTACTACAACATCATTGCCGCAGGGGATTCCTACAATGATATCAGTATGCTCAAGGAGTCCGAGGCAGGCATTCTGTTCAGACCCCCGGAGAATGTGAAAAAAGAATTCCCGGAATTTCCTGTCATCCATACCTACGATGAATTCAAAGGCATTATACAGAAAATTCTCGAATAAATCGGAAATTTCCTCTCGTTACCAAGCAGGTGCCTCACTGCCGTTAAGTCAGGCATGGAAATGATTCATCCGGAGTGTCAAAATGCCGATTTTATAAGATAACGTGAGTTCGACATAAAACTGCCTGAGTTCCGTATAAAAACTTGCCGCAAAGGGCGCAGAGAAACCGCGAGGGTTTTTTTTCTCGTTCCCAAGCCCCGGCTTGGGAACG
>DYRK01001155.1 GCA_020718785.1 Desulfatirhabdium butyrativorans
TTATCAGGTGAGTGTGGCAAACTTCATAAAAAACAACGATAATCTCGTCGAGAAAATGACCAGTCGGCGGACAAATTTAAGCGAAACACATCCGGCAAATCCCATTCGGATAAAGGCCATTGAGATTTTCCAAAATTCCAGACTTTATGCGTCATTATTGGATAATGGCCAATATATGGAAGATGCGGAACTGGATGAAAAGATAGACGCGCTGATCGATCTTCTCGTAAAACGTCCCGAAAATGAATCCGAACAGGCAAATCTGGATTTTCTGGCCGCTGCCGGTTCTTACCTGATTGGCATCGATGAAGACGTCGCTGTGGAAGAAAAAGACGCACTGATGAACATCCTCTCCTTATATCATTGCCGGCCCCCATCTTATGTGGAAAAACTGCTCAATGACAATGACCTGATGGAGATCATTGATCAGACTACAGCCTGGATCACCGCGAATCGTCCTCAAGACATTGCCATGTTGTTTGAAAATCTGATCCTCTTAATAACAAAGGACCGTCGCATAAATAATCAGGAGATCGATGCCATAATGCTTATCTCGGAAAAGCTGAAAATACCTGTTTCGGAGGCTGTAGAAAAGCTTCTTAATGGCATCGCGAGTCATTATTCGCCACTATCTTGAAAAAAGAAAGAAAATGACCGACGTATTGACAAATAACCCGGTGTGGCCGCTCTCCTGGAAAAGCCGAGCTTAATTTTCATAAATCTGCCCGCTTTTTAGGGGCGGGCCACCCGGCAAGCAGGCTTTTAAAGCTTCATTTTGCGCAAAAACGGAGAGTACGGCCAGCCCTTCCAGTGGCCCGTGAAGGGGCTTCAAAAAAATGTTGCGCCGCAACATTGATTAACGCATCGTTATGAATGCATTTTTGGCGACGGTTTGAAAATTTTGCCTTCAACTTTATGAACATTAAACTCCGTTTTGTGAACATTAAACTTCGTTTTCCCTTCTGCATGCGTATCCGCATCGGGGATGCTCTATAAGGGTGCCAGCCGAGGTCTGCGGGCGTTGCATACAGACGCCCGCAGACAAATCCGATGGACGATGCAATACGGACTTGAACTGCTTCGAACACCGAAGCCCAAAGGGGAATCAAAAAAG
>DYRK01000431.1 GCA_020718785.1 Desulfatirhabdium butyrativorans
TCATGATAAAGGTCAGACAGAAATGTCTGACCCACCGAATCTTATAAATCATAATTGTCGGTCGCTTACCTGTCACCTTTTCACGGTGTTCTGAAAATCGGAGATATTTATGGCATTGATAAGCATGAGAGATGTCTGCATAGCTTTCGGCGGACCCCTGCTGCTGAATAAGATTCAGTTGCAGATCGTTCAGGGAGAGCGCGTCTGTCTCACAGGCAGAAACGGCATGGGAAAGACTACGCTGATGAAACTGATTGCCGGAGATATTCTTCCTGACAGCGGCGAGATTGTCCGTCAGCAGGGAATCCGTATCGGATTTCTTGCCCAGGATGTTCCGCGGGAGATAAACGGCAGGGTTTTTGAAACTGCCTTGAATCTCGGAGACAGAAACACAGAAAGCTATGAGGAAAAGCAGCAGCAGACATCAGAAATACTTTCCCGCATGAAGCTGGATCCTCAAGCCGAATTTCAGGGGCTTTCCGCAGGCATGAAACGCCGGGTATTGCTCGCCGGGGCATTGGCATGCAGACCGGACATACTGCTTTTGGACGAACCCACCAATCATCTGGATATTGATGCGACTGTCTGGATGGAGGAATTTCTGCTGCGCCATGTCAGAACGCTGCTGTTTGTGACTCATGACCGGATGTTTCTCCAAAGAATTGCCAACCGGATTATCGAACTGGATCGGGGAATGCTCACCCGCTGGGACTGCGATTACAAGACCTATCTTGAACGCAGACAGGCGGCGATTGAGACCGAAGCAAAGCAGAATTCCCTGTCTGACAAAAAACTTGCCTCGGAAGAGTCATGGATCAGGCAGGGAGTCAAAGCACGGCGTACCCGGAATGAGGGACGAGTCAAGGCATTGGAGAAAATGCGCGAACTCCGGCAGGCGAGAAAAGAGCGTATCGGCACTGTGCGGATGCAGGCACAGGAAGCCGAGCGAAGCGGAAAACTTGTCATCGAGGCACAGGAACTGAGTTATGATTATGGCGGACTGCCGATTATCTCCGGTTTTTCGGCCACGGTCATGCGGGGAGACAAAGTAGGCATTATCGGTCCCAACGGATGCGGAAAAAGCACTTTGCTGCATCTTCTTCTGGGCAGTCTTTTGCCCGGGAGCGGCAAGGTACGTCACGGCACACACCTTCAAATCGCTTATTTCGATCAGCTTCGCGGCTTGCTGGATGAAGACAGAACCGTGCAGGAAAATATTGCCGACGGCAAGGATACGGTTGTTATCGCGGGTATGCCCCGGCATGTTATCGGCTATCTGAAAGATTTCCTCTTTTCGCCGGATCGCTCCCGCAGTCCGGTACGCATTCTATCAGGAGGAGAGAGGAACCGTCTGCTTTTGGCAAAGCTCTTTGCCAAACCATCCAATGTGCTGGTGCTGGATGAGCCGACCAATGATCTCGATGCGGAAACTCTGGAACTGCTGGAGGAACTGCTCATTGCTTATGAAGGCACGGTGCTTCTGGTAAGTCATGACCGGGCATTTCTCAACAATGTCGTTACCGGCACGCTGGTTTTTGAGGGACAGGGACAGGTGAGCGAATATGCAGGGGGCTATGATGACTGGCTGCAGCAGCGCAGGCAGCCGGATACACCGGAAAAGCCCACGGTCAGAGCGGAAAAACAGCGTGTGAAATCCGAGCGTCCGCGTAAACTCAGCTATAAAGAACAGCTTGAACTCGACAGGCTTCCCCGGCAGATCGAGGCATTGGAGGCAGAACAGGCAGCTTTGTATCAGGACATGGCAGATCCGCTGTTTTATCAGCGCAGTCGGGAAGATATTGCAAAAGCCAAAGAACGGCTCAAAACGATAGAGCATGAACTTGAAACCGCTTTCAGCCGATGGGAGTTTCTGGAGAGTTTTGACCGGAAACCGGAAACTCAGGCAGCATAAAGTGAGTTGTCCTCACTCTTTCTCAATCAAAGGAGTTTTCAGTTGAAGATTGTCATTGTGGGCGCGGGCGAAGTCGGCTTTCATATTGCAAGCCGCCTCGCCGTTGAAAACAAAGATGTTGTGATCATTGATAACCATGCCGAATCTCTTCGCCGGGTATCAGACAGCATAGATGTGCAGGTCATCTCCGGTTCGGGAAGCAGCCCGGTAGTGCTGGAAGAAGCCGGAATCAAAGACGCTGAAATTCTTCTTGCAGTTACAAACCAGGATGAAACCAATCTGGTTGCCTGCCTTGTCGCGGATATCCTTTCCCCTTCCACAAAAAAATTAGCTCGGATACGCGGCAGCGATTATGATAAATATCATGAAAATTTCCGGATCAATGCTCCTCATATTGATACCATCATCAACCCTGAAGTCGAGGCAGTCAGAACTATCGAGCGGCTTATGAGTGTGCCGGGCGCTGTGGATATCGGGGAATTTGCAGGGGGCAGGGTGAAATTGGTCGGGATACAGTTGGACAGGGAAGATATCAGGATGGCAGGGATTCCGCTTGCCAAACTCCCGTCAATATTAGGCAAACCCCTGCCGCTCATTGCCGCGGTGATACGCAGCGAAGAACTGATAATTCCCACAGGAAACGACTGTCTGATGCGCGGGGACACTTTCTATTTTATCAGCAAAGAGGAAAACCTGCTTGATACCCTGAAAATATTCAACAAACATGCGGAACCGGTCCGCCGGGTGCTGATTGTGGGCGGAGGACGTATCGGTCTCAGACTGGCAGAAATTCTGGAAACAAAATCTGTTCACACCAAACTCATCGAAAAAAATGCACAGCGATGCGCCTTTCTTGCAGAGAGGCTGAATAAGACCGTGGTGCTTTGCGGTGACGGTTCGGACCAGAATCTCCTGAATGAGGAAAATATCCGCGACACGGATGTTGCCGTGACCCTGACTGACGACGAAGAAAGCAATATTTTGGCATCTCTGCTGATAAAGCGGATGGGCGCGAAAAAGACTATCACGAAAATCAGCAAATTCAGTTATTTTCCGCTCATGTCCGCCATAGGAATCGAACAGGTGGTTGACCCGAGGCTTTCGGCAATCAACAGCATCTTGCAGCATATACGCCGGGGAAAAGTCCTTTCGGCAAAAACCATCAAAGGGGAAGAAGCCGAGGTCATGGAAGCTGTGGCGCTGGAAACCTCGGACATTGTGGGCAAACCCCTTAAAAATATTTCTTTTCCCAAAGGAGCGCTGGTTGTCAGCATAATACATGAGGACAACATCACCATTCCCACGGGTGACAGCGTGATAGCTCCCAATGACCGTATCATACTTTTTGCACGGAAAGAGGCTATTCCCAAGATGGAGAAAATTCTGGAAGTGAAACTGGAATATTTTTAACAGGAGCAAGCCTGAGGCATGACCCTGCGGTGTTTCGGAGAGGACTGACAAATGAGATGGTCTTACCTTATTAATGTAGTCGGCATATTAATATTTTTCGTAGGACTCGCTATGATATTTCCCATCGGAGTAGGGATTATTTACGCGGACAAGAGCGTGGGGCCCCTGCTGAAATCTATGAATATCACCCTCGGCGCCGGCTTGCTGCTCTGTCTCTTTTCCAGAGGGGAAAAAGCAGAGCATATCACCCCGCGGGAAGGTATGGCAGCAGTTGCTGTCGGATGGACTGCGGCAGGTCTTTTCGGAGCCTTGCCTTTCTACCTGACCGGCGGGGAATTCAGAACATTTGTTGATGCTTTTTTTGAGTCAATTTCAGGATTCACAACCACCGGCTCATCGGTTCTGAGCGATATCGAAGCCATGCCGCGCGGGATTCTGTTCTGGCGAAGCCTTATCCAATGGCTGGGCGGCATGGGAATCATTGTGCTGTCGCTGGCGATTCTTCCATTTCTCGGAGTCGGCGGGATGCAGTTGTACAAAGCCGAGGTGCCCAGTCCTGTGCCGGACAAACTCAGACCGCGTATACGCGAGACAGCCGTGGTTCTCTGGAAAGTCTATGCCGGAATTTCCGCAGCTCAGGTTGTTTTGCTGATGATCGGCGGAATGGACCTGTATGATTCCCTTTGCCACACTTTCACCACCATGCCGACCGGCGGATTTTCCACAAGAAACATATCGGTTGCCTCGTATAACAGCGTTTATCTCGATATGGTCATCGTAATTTTCATGATTATTGCAGGTATCAATTTTTCCCTTCATTATCAGATACTCAAAGGAGATACACTGGCTTTCCGGAAAGATGCCGAATGCCGTTTTTTTCTTGGCACGGTTCTGCTGCTCACGCTGGCAGTCAGTTTTAACATTTACGGCACAGTGTATCAGACCATCGGAGATTCCCTAAGGTTCGGATTATTCCAGATTGTTTCCATTATCACAACCACCGGTTTTGCAACGGCGGATTATGAAAAATGGCCCGACATGTCGCGGATGATCCTGCTGCTGTGTATGTTCATAGGCGGCTCCGCAGGTTCTACAGGCGGCGGCATGAAATGTCTCAGAATCATGCTGGCATTTAAATATTGTTACAAAGAACTGTTTTCGATGATTCATCCCCGCGCGGTCACACATATCAAAATCGGCAAAAAAACTGTGCCTGAAGATGTGATACGGAGCGTATTGGGATTTCTCTCGCTTTATATGATTTTATATGCTTTTTGCGCTGTGCTGCTTGCATGGCTGGGCGTGGACCTTGTGACCTCTTTCGGCGCGGTCGCCGGAACTCTCGGAAACATCGGTCCCGGATTCGGGACAGTGGGACCTGCCGGAAATTTTGCCCATATCCCGGAGGCAGCCAAATGGCTGCTGATATGGTGTATGCTTCTGGGCAGGCTTGAAATCTATACGGTGATTATCCTGCTGGTCCCCGAATTCTGGCGAAAATAAAAAAAACATCCGATCAGAAAAAAATACTTGACAGCCGGGAAAGCCCGTGCTATTAAAGCTCCCATTCAATGTTAGTCATCTCTAACAAAGGAAAGGCAATGTCGGATCCGAAAAATATCCATATAGCGGAAAAGCCCCTGACTTTTTTTCCTCGTTCCCAAGCCCCGGCTTCGGGCCGTCTCCTGTCACGGGAAGCCGGGGCTTCCCCGGCAAGTGCGTTCCCAAGCCGGGGCTTGGGAACGAGAAAAAAAAT
>DYRK01001156.1 GCA_020718785.1 Desulfatirhabdium butyrativorans
GCATATCCGATGCAGTCACACCGCACCCGATGATTTGTTCGCACCAGCAGTTCGCAGGCGATACGCGACGGTTCAAGCTCCGCTGCAAAATAAAAAGGCTGGCAGTCTTTGTGTTCTTTCTGGACATCGCTGAGGATGTCGAGATCAAGGGGAATCTGATACAGTCCCGCGATTCCGGAAGAACCGAAGTTCATATCCATATATGCCTTGATCTTTTCATAATCGTTCATTCTGAGTTCGTCAATCACATATTGTTTCATAATAAAAAAAGATTAGCACAGTTTTTCCTTGCGCGCAAGCGGTAAGTGATTATAAAAAATAAAACATTAAGGCATGTCCGGCAAAGTGCTAAAATTTCATTTCAGCACTCCTCCGTCTGTCCGAAATGTTTTTTGAAAGGATTAAGCTCTTGAAAACACTCATTCTTACAGAAAAACCGTCCGTTGCCAGAGATTTTGCCAAAGCCCTTGATGTCAAAGGGAACCGGGACGGCTACATGGAAAACGAGCAGTACATCATTACATGGGCAATCGGGCATCTGGTGGAACTTCTCGAACCTGAAGATTATGATTCCAAATGGAAAAAATGGCATCTGGACACGCTGCCGGTCATTCCCGATGAGTTCCGCTACAAGGCGATTTCAAATACCGAAAAGCAGTTGCGTGTCATTCAGTCCCTGCTGCAAAAGGGGGCCTTTGACAAGTTGGTGATTGCCACAGACGCGGGTCGTGAGGGCGAGGTCATTGCCCGGACAATTCTCTTATCGTCGGGCTTCAAGGACAACGCGAAACTGAGCCGATTCTGGACCAGTCAGGCTCTGACCCCAGAAGTAGTGAAAGAGGGAATGGAAACAGTGAAATCAGCCTCGGAATATGAGCGGCTCTGGAAAGCGGGTCAATGCCGTCAGATTGCGGATTGGCTGGTGGGCATGAACGGATCCCGTGCCGCGACCGTCAAAATGAATGATCTGTTCAGCGTGGGACGGGTACAGACCGCGGTGCTTTCGCTGCTTGCCGACCGCCGGAGAGAGCGGGAAAATTTCAAGCCCGAACCCTACTGGGTTTTACGCGCTCTTTTTTCCAATGACAAAGGCAGTTGGTGGGGAACATGGTT
>DYRK01000432.1 GCA_020718785.1 Desulfatirhabdium butyrativorans
GCCGGGGCTTCGGGCGCAGATGCGTTCCCAAGCCGGGGCTTGGGAACGAGGAAATTCCCCTGCAGAGCGGGTTTTAAACCCGCTTTACGGTACAAAATTCCTTTGTTATCATTATAGGACTTACGCACTTGAATTTATTAATTGGCGTTTATTGGCGTCCATTAGCGGTTAAAAAATCATGCAACTGCGTAACTCCTACATTATATGATAAACATATTTTTACGGTTTTATGCAAGTTTTTTTTGAAATCGCTTCAAAGCAATGCCGCGAATATATTTTCCTTGCATAAAAATTGACATTGCATTAATATACACAAAATTAATCCGAACAAACAGGGCTTCAGAGCCGCTCATCTCTATGAATAAACTTTATAAAGAAAGGTTTGAACCATGGTAAAAAAAATTAAGCAGCTTATCCCGATACTTCTTATCGGGGGCATTGTTTACGCACTATTAAGTTATCATTTTGCTTTTTTCGACAGAGATGTCAAGCCGATCAAAAAAGACTCGCTGACCCTTGATTATACCTTTGTCAATCTGAGACCTACGGAATACAGGCCCCTTGACAAAATTTTTGCAGAAATGCGGGATGCCGGAATTGACAGCAGCATTCTTGCAGAAATGGGAGAGGCACTGGTGGGATGGGAAAAAATCACTCCGGAGGAATGGCAAAAACTGCAACAGGGGCTTAATTGATATGAGAGGGGTGACAGGTGACAGGTGACAGGTTACAGGTTACAGGTGACAGGGGACAGGGGACAGGTAACAGGTTACAGGGAGCAAGTAACAGACCTGCAACCTGCAACCTGCAACCTGTCACCTGCAACCTCTCCCACAGGGAAACGCTTGATTGCTGCCGATAAAGTCCGTTATGTTTTCAACGCCCTGAAATCAGGGAAAAGGCGGGTTTCATCCAGCCTGCGCGGAAAAATTTTCCGGCGGCTGATTTGCACACTGTCTTTTCTTTCTGTACTTTTCGCTGTTTTTTCATCGTTTTGCATTTATCTTCCCGCATACATAAATTCCAAATGGGTTCCGTGGCTTGCCGAAAAACTGGGGCAAACCGATTTTTCATGCGAGATACGCAGAATAAGCTTCAGCGGGCTGGATGCCGGCGGAATTGAAATCGGCACCGGCGATCAGAAAGCCCTTTCTGTGCAATCCCTTCAGAGCGATTATTCCCTTGCAGAACTTTATCAAAGACATATCCGAAGAATCCGCGTAAGCGGCGCAGAACTTTATTGCAGATTCAAAGACGGAAAATTGACGATCCGCGGCTGCGATTTCAGCCGATTCCGATCCTCTCCGAGTCCGTCGGTTCAGAGTCAGGGACCCAGCCTGCCTTTTTCTGTAGGAAAATTTGAAATCCGCAATGCGGTCGTTATTTGCGAGCGCGATGGAGAAAGCCGATTCAGGATTCCTTTGGACCTTGAAATTGTGCCCGAATCATCGGATATGAAAAGATTCGTCTGCACATTGAAGATATATCCGCGGGGAGAAGAGATTGTTTTTATTGCACGTCCGGATTTGAATCAGAAAAAAATCAATCTTAATATCGCGGCTGCCGAGTTTTCGCCGGAAAGATTTTCCGATTTCCTGAAACCGGTTCCCGGAATTCTGCTGACCGGGCAGTCAGACATAAAAGCCGGCGCGGATATATCTTTTGATCTCTCATCCGAGCCGGGAAATTTCAGCCTTTCGGTTTCATCGCTTTCCTTGAATTCTCCGATACCGCTTCGGATTTCAGATATTCGCAGCACAGCCAAACTCACCGCGAAGGGTATTGAAAGTTCGGGAACTTTCAATCTCAGGCTGGAACCTGCCGAAGCATTCGGTTACTCGGAAGCAATCGAAAGCAACGGAAATTTTTTCGGTTTTATTCATACAGACACACTGCCGGCATTTCCCTACGAATTCGGGATCACTGTTCTTGACAATGCAGTTTCCAAACAAAAACAATGCAATATCCGCATGGGTTCCGCTAATCTGACATCGGGTATTCCGGCAATCACTATTCAGGGAAAAGGCGAAAAAGGAACGGCAACATTGAATTATACGGTTATTGTGCCGAATATAAGGCTTTCTGCGGAAGCCGTGAGCCTTGGAATCCCTTCAGTTTCTCTCAAAGGGACAGCCGATATCGGAGATACGCGGAACTCAGAGGCAACTCTGCAATTTTCCGATGCCGATATTAAAGCTTCGAAATTGAATATACAAGGTATCAAGGGATATCTTCCTCTGAAATTTCCCGGCAGCGGTTCAGGGAAAAAAGGAAGTCTTTCTGCAAAAACATTGCAATGGGACAGTCAGAACCTCGGTTCCATAGACAGTTCAATTCAGCAGAAAGAATCCGGTCTGGTTTTTGAGGGAAAACTCCGCAGCGCGCTGCTGCCCGGACTGGTTCTTGCAATATCCGGAAAAACCGGCAATGCAGTACCAAGCCGGCCGACTTCCCCTGCTGAAAATAATGACACGCGGATCATTCTTGAAATTCCTGAATACAAAACCGCTTCCGATATTGATCTGGGCAGATTTTCGGCAAAGGCAAAAGGACTGACGGTCAATTTTACGCCGGGAGGCGGACTCCGGCTGAAAGCGGATCTGATTTTCGGCAATGACAAGCTGAAAAGCCGTCTGGATTCGGAACTGAGTCATGCAGTAATACACTTCAAAGACAAAGATATTGCTGTGGAAGACCTGTCTGTCGGCTTTTCCATGCCGGATATATTTGCCGGACACAGCGCGCACAGCCAGAAATTCAGTTTTAAAAAAGCTTCATTCGGCAAGATCGTACTCGATGACGGAAAAGCCGAATTCCAATTAGAGCCGGACGGATCATTGCTTATCGAAAAAAGCAGTTTCAAATGGTGCAAAGGCAATGTCCATGCTCAGGCACTGCGTATTTTTCCGGGAGTTTCAGACTATGACCTCAGTTTATATTGCGACCGCCTGAATCTTGCCGAACTTATGGAGCAGCTCGGAGTTGCATCTGCCGAAGGAGACGGAGCCGTGAACGGCAGAATTCCGCTTGAGTTCAGAAAAGGAAAAATAAGGTTCGACGAAGCCTTTCTGTTCTCCACGCCCGGAGACGGCGGAACTATTCATGTTACCGGAGCGGAAACGCTGACCGCAGGCATTCCTCAGAATACGACTCAGTATGCCCAGATTGATCTGGCAAAGGAGGCATTGAAAAATTTTGACTATCAATGGGCAAGACTGAAGATGGTCACGGAAGGCGAAGACCTGCGCCTGCAATTGCAGTTTGACGGAAAACCCGCGGATCCGCTGCCTTTTGTCTATAAAAAAGAACTGGGAAGTTTTATACGGGTGGAAGCGGGGAGCCAAGGATCGAGGTTTCAGGGAATCCGTCTGGATGTGAATATGCTTCTGCCTTTGAATAAAATTCTCAAATATAAAAATATGTGGTAGTCAGTCCCGCAGGGACTTTTCTCATTCCCAAGCCCCAGCTTGGGAACGCACTTGCCGGGGAGGCTCCCCGGCTTCCCGTGACGGGAGACGGCCCGAAGCCGGGGCTTGGGAACGAGTAAAACGACTTGGAAAGTCGTTTTACTCACAATTTTCCACAATCAGCGTCACGGGACCGTCATTTATCAGAGCCACGTCCATCATGGCACGGAATCGGCCCGTCTGAACCCGGATGCCTTTCTGTGCGACTGCATTCACAAAATATTCGTAAAGCTCCTCGCCTTTTTGCGGATCGGCTGCATTCATAAACGAGGGACGCCGACCTTTCCGGCAATCTCCCAATAGGGTAAACTGGGAGACAATCAGCATTTCTCCCCGGGTTTCAAGCAGAGACCGGTTCAGCTTGCCGTTTTCGTCTTCGAATATTCTCAGATTCACGATTTTATCCGCGAGATAATCCGCATCTTCAGGCCTATCTTCTCTCGCCACTCCCAGTAGCACCATCAAGCCTTTGCCGATTTTTCCCACAATCTCATCTGCCACCGATACGGAGCTTTCTTTTACTCTTTGTACTACTGCACGCATAATTATAATTACCCGTTTTTTCCTCGTTCCCAAGCCCCGGCTTGGGAACGCATCTGCTCCCGAAGCCCCGGCTTCGGGCAGTCTCCCGTCACGGGAAGCCGGGGCTTCCCCGGCAAGTGCGTTCCCAAGCCGGGGCTTGGGAACGAGGAAAAAAAATCCGAAAAGGGGATTTTATTTTTTCCTTTCCGCACCGATCTCCTTAAACTCTGCTTCAAGTTCAATCATTTTTTGTTTCAATTCAGTGCCGCCGCCGAACTTCCCTACGGAAAGATCGCTGCGGATCACTCGATGGCAGGGAATCAGGATAGGAAAAGGATTTTTGGCAAGAGTTGTTCCCACAAAGCGGTATGCCCGGTGCCTGCCGATACTCTCGGCAACCGCCTTATAAGTCCTTGTTTCTCCGTAAGGAATCTCTGCCACGGTCATCAGCACATACTTTTCCAGTTCTGTGAGTGTTCCCATGTCCATCCGTTCCCAGGGAATCCGGATGGCTTTCCCTTTGAAATAATTGCTGATCTGTTCAGAGATCGCACGGGCATTTTTATTGGAACCGGGAATTCCCCATTCTGCCGCGCTCATAATCTTTTTTATGTTTTCCCGCGGCAATACCGTTCTTATCATTGAAAAGGGCTTTTCACGGTATAAAACCGCGGCATCCCCGAAGGGAGTCGCAAAAATGAAATGACTGTTCTGCATGATATGAAACCTCCTTGGAATGAACAGGTTAAATGAAACAAAGCTATATTCTTATCACCGTCATAATTTGCGCTTTTACAAAACCGTTTTACGGTGGCGTTCGGAAGCTCAGTTTATAACAGCGGGCAGTATAGCATAATCAGCGAAATTTTGATACATAAAAAGATGTTTGAGGGCTTAACAGTCAGAAAGCTGACATCAGCAACATAATATCCTGATTGTCGAAGCAAAAAATGCAGATTTGCAGAGAGGATTTACGCCGGCGGCGTGTCCCTGCGATTCGGGAGATATCAAATCACGCAGGGGCAGACCGCATACGTGTTAAGCTAAGAAATATAATTAATAATTTCAAAGAGTTATTTTTTAAC
>DYRK01000433.1:0-2023 GCA_020718785.1 Desulfatirhabdium butyrativorans
GGAACGAGGAAAGCGTGATCCGTGTGAAATATGAATCACAGATCACGCTCCGCGTGACACAGAAATATTCCGGGGATAACTCAGGATTCAAAATATCCTGAAATTATCCCCGTTATTACGGCAATGAATTCTTCAGATATCAAACTTTGTCCGAACCTGATCGAATCAGCCCTGTGAACCCGAATCTTTCACTTCCTGACCCTCTTCAGGAGCCGGTTCTTCTTCGGCAGGCGGCGGCTGTACTTCTTCACCCTGAACCGGAGCCGGTGCTTCTTCTTTCACTTCTTCTGCCGGAGCAGCAGGAGCAGGAGCAGCCGCATCCGCGGGTTTCTGATCGGATGCAATCACAACTTCGGAATTATCCGCGGCAACAGGCATAATGCCGGCAAACTGAAACATCCCCGCTGCAAGAACAGCAACAGCCCATACAAAAACTTTCTTCATTTACATCCTCCTTGATTACTTGCTTATTTTGCAAACCTGTCCCGGATGAACATTCACCGGGTCCACATCACTCCATTTATAGACGGATTATAAACGGATCGAAGCTGAAGCCTATATTACAGAAAGATTGAAACTTGTCAAGAGATTTCGGTTTTATTCAACTTTCAGGGTCTCCGGAGTGCAAAAATTCCTTTTTTGCACATTATTTGAAATCTTTTTTATGAATATCGTACTTTTTCAAAAGTTTATGCAACTGACGCGTGCTGATTTCCGCATTCTCGGCAGAAGATTTGATTTTTCCTTTGTTCCGGCTCAGAAGTTCCCTGAGATAACGCCGCTCGACATCTTCAATACCTTTGCGCCTTGCTTCCCCCAGCGGCATCAAGGAATTCATGGAAAAAAACGCCGCCGCGGATGCGGATTCAAACAGTTCGGAGGGAAAGCTCTCCGGGGTGAGAACAGAAGAAGATTCCAATATATAAGCCCTTTCCATGATATTTTCCAGTTCCCTGATATTCCCGGGCCAGGAATATTTTTTAAAGGCTTCAAGCACCTGCGGATGAACATCATGAATCTCTTTGGGATGGAACCGGTTGAGCTTTTTCAGAAACATCTCTGCGAAAAACGGAATATCTTCAAGCCTTTCCTCAAGGGGCGGAATCTTAACGGGGAATACATTCAGGCGGTAATAGAGGTCCCGTCTGAACTGACCCTCATCGGACATTTTTTTCAGGTCGGAATTGGTGGCGGCGATGACCCGCACATTGGTTTCGATGACCTCTTCCCCGCCCACTCTGCTCAGGGTTCCGTCCTGCAATATCTGCAAGAGCTTGATCTGTGCCGAAGGAGTGACGGTGCCGATTTCATCTAAAAAAATGGTTCCCTGATCGGCAATTTCGAATTTTCCCGGTTTTCTGCGGACCGCGCCGGTAAATGAGCCTTTTTCATGACCGAACAGTTCGCTTTCCAGAAGTGTATCCGGAATCGCGCCGCAGTGTACGCTGACAAAATGAGCGTCTTTCCGATTGCTGTGACGATGGATCAGCCTTGCCAGCACGCCTTTGCCTGTACCGGTTTCACCGATGAGCAGAACTGTGCTTCTGGTGGGCGCGACCGACCGGATTTTATCAAAGATTTTTTTCATATCCGGACTCCGGGTCTGTACGAACTGCAAAGAATCCGCGTGCCAGAAAGTATCCGGCATATAAGCTGATTCATAAGTATTTTCAATCAGATATTTCACTTCGTCCGTGCTGACAGGATAAAAGAGGTAGTTGTCCGCACCGGCTTTTACAGCCATGACCGCTTCTCTGATATTTTCCGGATGAACCATGACAATGATCCGCGCCGAAGTACCTGCATACCAGAAGGGCTGAAACGCAGCCTTGTATCCGTTTCCGGCAGCAGATTCCCTGAGAATTTCCAGATCGAAAAAAATAAAAGCATAATGCCTTTCCCGGAGCATTCTCAGCGCGATATCTCTGCTGACCGCATGTTCCACAGCGTATTCATGCCGGGCGCCGGAACGGATATCACGGAAAGGCTCATGCGATCTTGATATTACAAGTATATGGTTCAT
>DYRK01000433.1:2123-5070 GCA_020718785.1 Desulfatirhabdium butyrativorans
TTTTTATTTCAGTCGTTATCAGGCGAAATATTACGGCTCGCCCGGGCTTTTATCTTGATAACATTGGCGCGGTACCGGGTATTTCCTGACAGTCTTTTTCCGGTCAGCTTTATAATCAGAAATGCGAGAAGAAAGCAGCCTATCCCCGCTATCACGGAAAATGTGCCTGCATCTATGTTAAAGTTTCCTGCGGTTTCCTGACCGACTGCCGCTCCGATTATCATACTCAGAACAGGGAATACATAAAGAAAAAAAGAGAGTTTGAGGAATGAACCGCTTTCAAATCCGAGAATCACGGTGTCACCCGGTTTTGCGCCGGCGGTGTTGATTGCTTCGACCTCCGTATCTTTTCCTCCCCCGAAAATATGACATCCCCCTTTTTCAGAACAGGATTCGCACGCGTCTGATTTCATGGTTTTGACCCAGGCGAAAGCTGTGTCGCTTCTTATAACAATTCCTTCTTCGGTTACCAAAATTGCCTCCTTTACGGTATGTTAATATTCGAATATTTTGTGCGCCTCCGGCATAGTCAGATTTGGCAGCCGGACATTCTGCTTTACAGCCTTTCAGCATTATCAGATAATTCCGGGCCCGGGTGACAACATGAGGAACACCCCGCATGTAATAAAAAAAATGCCGGTGTCAATAAGACATTCCTTCATATCTCATGTCCTCTTCCGCCGAACCAGTCCTGTTCCCTGTTCTGACAGGATTCTAAAAAGTCTCCGAAATCATCTTCGTCAAGATCGGACAGCAGACCTTCCAGACTGTCCCTGCTGACAGAAGGGTGGATTCGGCAGTTCTCTCTTTCTCTTCCGTTCCGAATAATATGAACGAGTTTTTCTGTCGTCATATTGACCTTGACTGACGGGACATCTAAGGGCGAAGCTACCATCTTTTCCGGAACTGGTGTAATCCGGTCTTTAATTTTCAATAAATATTTTTGCAACTTTCTGTAGCAATGAGGACTGACTGTTTTCACTGATTTTCAGAACATTCTGAGTTAATGTGCCAAAATGCAGAGCCGTAAGGGGATGCCGGATAAGCTCATTCGTTGGTATATCTTTCTTTGAGTAAGTCTTTCCGATCAGATGATAGACACGGAATCCTTTTTTAATATCCTTACCAAGAGATTGTGCGGGAGGGACGTAATACTGGATAAATTTTTCATTTTTTAAGTCCAGACAGATCAGATTCTTCACTCTTTGAACATCATCATTGTAACACAAAACAAGAGGCAGCAACTTGTTGTTTTTTTTGCGGTTGATTTCCAGTGTTCCGCTTTCCAAATCGTCTATAATATTTTCTCGTCCGATCAGTGTAGGCGTGAAAAAATCATTAGTGTAAGCGCTGATGTAGGTCTGTGTCTCCTCATCAATGTAATATTGCTGGTTATCCTGAACTTTTTCCGGATCATTTTTCCGCTTTCTCAATATTGGAAACCGGTTTTCAATCTCTTTTAAACCATGGAATATACTTTTGATGCGTATATACCCCTCTTTGTAAAGAAACTCCACAGCAACCGCTTTAGCTTCCTGTTTTTTGGGGCTGCGTACATAAATGGCAAAGAATCGTTTTTCAGAGAACGACTGATGCTTGACGGGTAATGGTAAGTCTGGATTTACAAGACTACATCTTACCCAATTCTTGATTCCAAGTTCAATCAATATCTTCCGGAATTCAGGTGTAATCTGATCTTTATCGCCGTTTAAAATTTCATCGTCAAACAATGAGAGTTGGGCCTCATTATTCTTACCCTTCTTCTCATCCTTACCCTTTGCCCCATAGAAAATAACTGCTCGGTCATTACTCCCTTTTTTCTTAATAATTCTGAAGTCATTTATATTCATCCCCTGAATGCTGACGAATTTTCCTGTATTCAAATAGCTGATCTTTTTCTTTAATTGTGAATAAAAATCAGATGTAGGATGTTCTTTCGTATCTTTCTCTGCGGAATACCAGAGACCATTATATTGATAAGCCATAGAACTTTCTGATTCTTCATCCAAAATTTTGTTGAAAACCAGATAATTTTTTTCTTGATCCGGTTCGATTTCATCCCACCGAGTTACCTGTTTGATTCTCCAACAGTTTTCTTCCTCATTCTCCATACGTTCGTAAATGCTGATTGTCTTCCCGAAATTATAGAATGAGACTGCGGATATATCTTGAGTTTTGAGGAAATTCTCCAAAAACTGTTTCTCGGATTCAGTCAGATCTGTTCCGGAATTATTAATTATCTCCAATGTTCCGGCGGACTCAATGTTTTTTATAAAACTGTTCTCCAAATAGTGATCTGCCTGAAAATCAAGTGATTCATAACTAATATCACAAGCCTGTAGAAAATTCTCCAGTTTGGTCATAAGATTCTGATAGTGGTAAAGCTGAGTTTTTCTGAAATGCTCGAATCCCTCGTCTTTTTTAAACTCCATAAATTTAATTGAATTTCCAGCCCGGCCATCAAGCTTTCTTGAGAAATAGTATTTTTTCTCATTGTAAAGCAGGATATCCCCCATTTCATCACCATCTAAGGTGATATACTGATTCTGGTCTCCCGGCAAAGAAAATTTCAGGTTTTTCCGAGTCAGGGTCAGCGTCAGCACATCATGATAGTTATACCTGAGAAATAATTCCTGTCCCCAAATAAAAAGGCCATTTTTGGATTTATTTTCCTTTTCAGAATGGATCAGAAGCAATCTTTCAAAACTATCCGCTGTCTTTGAATCAAGCAATTCTTCTGAAAGGATATGAAACTTAAAAATTAAGTTCAGGATTTTTTCCCGGTTGCCACTCTCCTTACAAAACAGCTTTCTCCAGCCCGAATGTGTTTTATCAGGAGTCAGAAAAAATACATGCCTTTTATCACTTGTCATGAAATAATGAATTTCCGAATAATTATATTCCTCTCCGTAGTCAGAAAGCCGTTTCTTGATTTCATGTTTGATGG
>DYRK01000434.1 GCA_020718785.1 Desulfatirhabdium butyrativorans
AATATCTTAGAGGATAAAAAGTGAAACTCGCGTATGAGGCATGTTTTGAAAAAGATTTGAAAAATATCAGTGATAAGAATCTACTGAAAAAGATAAAAAATACTATTGAAGAGATCGGAAAGACTGATAAACTCTCTTCCATAAGCAATTTAAAAAAATTAAGAGGGTATGAAACATTTTACCGCATCAGAATAGGTGATTACAGAATAGGTGTTGAAATAATAGAAGATTGTGTTATTTTTACAAGAGTTTTACACCGAAAAGAAGTGTATAGATATTTTCCATAATGCGACAGAAAAGAACAGATGTAACTATTTGAAATGATTTTGTGAAGAACTGACCTCGGATTAAGTCATAGTTTTTAACAAGAAATTATTCGAAGAGAAAGGGAAAAGAAATTATGTTAGAATTGAACAAAGGCACGGACATTGTCATTGAAATCGGCGGAATCAAGACTTCTGAAGCTGCCATCAAGGTATTCGAAGATAAATTGGATAAGGAAAATCTGGCTAAAATCCGGCAAATCAGAACTCCTGATGTGCTTCTCAAAATTGCCAATTCGCTTGTCCTGTGCCAGCCTGACAAGGTGTTCATCAATACCGGTTCCGAAGCAGACAGGCAGTTTATCCGTGACTTGTCTTTGAAAAACGGCGAGGAAAAGCTCCTTGCCCTGAAGGGACACACCATCCATTACGATCTGAAAGAAGAGCAGGGACGGATCATTGACCGCACCTTCTATATCGCCAATGAAGGCGAAGCCGTGAGTTCGCTGGCAAATAAAATGCTCAGAGCCGATGCCCTCAAAGAAATCCGGGAAAAAATGACAGGGATTATGCGCGGCAAAACCATGGTGGTCGGGTTTTACATGCGGGGACCGGTCGGCGCGCCCGTATCCAATCCCGCACTGGAAATCACCAGTTCCGGATATGTGTCTCACAGCGCAGAAATTCTTTATCGGAATGCCTACTCTGACTTTGACAGAGAAGTCAGCCGCCTGAAGCATTTCTACACCAACATCCACAGCGAAGGTACGAACAGATCCCAAGACCTGCCTAATGCCCGTGTGTTCATGGATCGGAGCTTTTGGACCACCTACGCTATGTACTGCACCTACGCGGGGAATACGCTGCTCCTGAAAAAAGGCAATCATCGCTTTTCTGTTGACAAGGCTGTGTATGTAAACAGAAATAATGAACTTTCGGAACACATGTTTATTACAGGCATTGACGGACCCGGATCGCGGATCACATGGATCGTAGGCGCGGCTCCGAGCGGATGCGGAAAGACTACTACAGCCATGGCAGGAAATCATTTTGTAGGAGATGATCTTGCACAGATGTGGATTGACGAACAAGGCATTATCCGATCCGTAAACCCGGAATGCGGCATTTTCGGCATTGTCGAGGATGTGAACCGCGAAGGGGACCCGATGCTGATGGATATACTCAGAAATCCCGGCAGAGAAGTCATCTGGTCCAATGTGCTTATTGATGAAAAAGGCTTGCCGCATTGGACAGGCAACGGCGAAGAGCCTCCGGCAAAGGGTTTCAATTTTCAGGGTCCTTGGGAAAAAGGAATGACTGACAAGAACGGCAAAGCGATTCCCATCTCTCATCCCAATGCACGCTGTACATTGGCTTCAAAGGATTTGGCTAATTATTCCCAAAGAGCCGAAGACCCCAAAGGAGTCGAAACCCGGGTCATTACTTACAGCGGCAGAGATAGCGATACTATGCCTCCGGTCTGGGTCGGAAAAACTTCGGATCACGGCGTTGTTATCGGCGCGTGTATCGTATCTGCTGCAACTGCAACCGAAGTCGGAGCCAGCGGGGTCAAACGTGCGCCCTGGGCAAATGCTCCCTTTATTCCGGGCGCGCTGGGGGATTACATGGATGCCCAGTTCAACTTTTTCGGAAGCAGGAAAATTTCCGAAAAATACAAACCGGTCATGGCGGGGCTGAATTACTTCCTGACCCATGAATCCCGCGGCGGCAGTTCCAAAAAACTGCTCGGAGAAAAAAAAGATGTGAAAGTCTGGCTCGCGTGGTTAGAAAGACGGGCGCACAATGAAGTCAAGGCTTTGGATTCGCCTATCGGATATCTGCCCATGTACAGCGATCTGAAATTGCTGTTTAACACCCTGATTAGCAAAGATTATCCGGAAGACCTGTATGTAAAGCAGTTTTCGCTGTATATTGACAATATCCTTGCCAGAATCGCTTTGCAGACAGCGGCGTATAAAAAAGAGTCAAATATTCCGGTCAGACTCTTTGAAGTCATGGAAGAGCAGCGCGAAGGGCTGACCGCGCTTAAAAGTAAATACGGTCCTGTAGTGACGCCTTCTCAGCTTAAAGCTGACAATTGAGGATTGGGTACTGGCAACTGGCAACTGGGTGCTGGGTGCTGGGTACTGGGGACCGGCAGCTGAACGGATCAGATACCAGCACCCGTTCCTGTCTGAATGTTTCGAGACGTTATTCTCTTCCCAGCACCCAGCACCCAGCACCCAGCACCCGGTACCAAGTACCCAGTACCAAGTACCCAGCACCGGGCAACAAAGAAACATTGTGAAATCTGAAATGCGACAATCCGTCCTTAGTGTTATTCTGAGCAGACAGATGCTCGTGTCTCTGCTCATGGGCTTTTCCTGCGGTATGCCCCTTCTGCTGACCATTACCGTATTGCAGGCATGGATGAAAGAAGAAGGGGTTGACCTCAAAGTGATCGGCATGATGTCTCTTGTGGGACTTCCCTACACGGTGAAATTCCTGTGGGCGCCCTTTCTGGATCGCTTTACTATACCCTTTCTGGGGCGCAGAAGAGGATGGCTGCTGATTTCCCAGACTGCTCTGAGTCTTTCCATTGCAGTGCTGGGTTTCACGAATCCGAAACTATCTCCGTGGACAGTGGCGTTTGCTGCATTTTTAGTGACATTTTTCAGCGCGTCTCAGGATATAGTCGTGGACGCCTACCGGAGAGAAGACCTGACAGATGAAGAACTCGGGCTGGGTTCTTCTCTGTATGTGAACGGATACCGAGTGGGAATGCTGCTGACTTCGGGCGGAGGACTTATTCTGGCAGATTATCTGCCCTTTTCCAAGGTCTATCTGATTTTGGCAATGTGTATGGTTCCCGGTATTCTGACTACGCTTATGACCTCTGAGCCTGAAATTACTGTTGAAACACCGAAAAGCATAAAAGCAGCCGTGATTGAGCCGCTGATAGAATATTTCACCCGTGAAAATGCTTTATGGATGCTCATGTTCGTTCTTTTCTACAAAATCGGCGACAACATGGCGCTGGCAATGACTACACCGTTTTATTTGGATATAGGATTTTCCAAGTCGGAAATCGGCACAGTAGTTAAACTTTTCGGATTTTGGGCAACAATCGCCGGCGGGCTGGCAGGCGGAATCATCATGCTCAGGCTCGGAATCAACCGTTCATTATGGATATTCGGCTTTTTTCAGGCTGTTTCTATCCTGGGTTTTTTCGCTCTTGCCCGGATCGGCTGCAATATTTATGCACTGTGCGGGGTCATTGCATTCGAAAATATAAGCGGCGGCATGGGAACCGCGGCTTATACTGCATTTATGGCAAGTATTACTAATAAAAAATTTACTGCCACCCAATACGCTCTGCTCACCAGTCTCATGGGCATTCCACGGGTGATAGCAGCATCACCTACCGGTCTTATTGCCGAATATCTGGGATGGGAAGGATTTTTCCTGATCTGCACACTGATGGCTTTGCCGGGGATGCTCATGCTGCCGAAATTTGCGCCCTGGAGCCGGAGTTCCCGGATTTGCTGCAAGCAGGATGCCTGCACCGCTTTGTCTGAAAAGAAATAACCATGTCAAAACAGGCTATAAATCAATACTACAGCAAACTCGACCAATATAAGAGATTCGGCGAAACTTATACCAGCGTTTTCCGATTCGGTACGGCAAAAGAAAAGCTGAACTATTTGGGAACTACAAAATTCAGAGAAATTCCTTTTGAAACTATCCGGCCCGATAAAGATTTCAACTGGATCGAAATCACTGAAAACGATTTTCTCAGTCTTATTCAGATCGCAGACAAGCCGGGTTCAAAAAACGAAAATACCCTTTTCCGGCTGTTTACAAACGGGGTCGTCAGCAACAGAGACAGATGGGTTTATGATATTGACAAGACCAATCTCATAGGAAAGATAAAGTTTTTTATTCAAACCTATAATCATCTTATAGACGAACATTTGAAACATAAGGGCGAAAATGAAAAGCAATACTGGAATAATACCATCAAATGGAGCAGAGATTTAAAACTGAAATTTCAACGACATAGAAAAATAACTTTTGCAAAAAGGAAAGTTATCCGTACATATTTCCGTCCGTTTACAGAGATGTATCATTTTGCCGATAAAATCCTCAATGATCGCCTGAGTCAATTGCATTATGAATTGTTGGGAGATGATTTCGGTCTCGAAAATAAGATAATTATTTATTCTTTCGGCAAAAGAGAAGTCTTTGCGGTTCTTGCGACAAAATGCCTGCCGAACCTTGATGTCTTTATGCCGAATGCAACGCATTGTCTCGCTTTGTACCGTTACGACAAATCCGGCAACCGCAACGACAACATCACCGACTGGGCTTTGCAGCAGTTTACCGGGCATTATCAGGATGATAATATCAGCAAAGAAGATATTTTTCACTATACTTACGCGGTTCTGCATAATCCCGAATACCGCAAAAAATACGAAATCAACCTGAAACGGGAATTTCCACGCCTGCCTTTTTACGAAGATTTCTGCAAATGGGCGAAATGGGGCAAGGCATTGATGGATTTGCACATCAATTATGAAAGCGCAGAACCGTATCCGCTGAAAATTTATGAAACCGCTCATAAGGATATGCCCAAAGCCAAACTTCAGGCTGTTCCCGAAAAAGGAGAGATTATTTTAGACGAAAATACAAGCCTTTCGGGCATTCCGGCTTCGGCATGGGAATATAAACTCGGCAACCGTTCCGCGCTGCATTGGATACTCGATCAGTATAAAGAGAAAAAGCCGAAAGATAAAAC
>DYRK01001157.1 GCA_020718785.1 Desulfatirhabdium butyrativorans
GAAAATGCCGTTGATTCCCTCATAATCCGAGCAGAAGATATCCATCCGGTCTCTGACATATTCAAGAACTTCCTGCGTGAATCCGCCGGTGGAAATCAGCCACATCTGTATCTCAGGAACAGTTCCTCCGAATTCTTCCGCTTCCTGTTTCAGAGCCGCTGCCGCATCTTCTGATTTTTTCACCTGTTTCATGCCCATTGCGGTTTTCGTGTATTTGCATTCGCAGAGCCAGACCCGGTTTCTCATTTTTTCTCTGGCAAAAACATCAATCTGGTAAGTCCTTGTTCCTGATCCTTTCGCATATTTCGTATCCGCGAACTGAAACAGCGGAACTTCGATCTCTCCGCTTTTTCCGAAGAATTTTCCGTCTATTTTTTCATGATTGAATTTCATCATTGTCACCTGAACGACGAGTTCCAGAAAATGTCCTTTCAGATTGTTGAAAAGATTATGCTGGCTCAGGTCAATGTCTTCGACGTCCTCCAAATCTTTCTCATATACGAATTTGATGTAGCGCATCAGGCAGATATCGTTGAATGCGTAATATCTGGCTTCGGTCCGCCAGACCAGATCGGCAAGATAAAGCCTTTCGATCTTATCCTCCACCGCCTTTTTGGGGATATCCAGAGTTTCGGCAATTTCCTTGATTTCTACCGGACGATTGTTATACTTAGTAAAATAGTAGATGATCTTTTTGCCCAGTTCCTCGTCGCTGTCCGCATTGATATGCTTCCGGTTGTCCTGAAAATGGGTCTGCCAGAAGCCGTAAATCTTTCCGTTCCTGACTTCGTAGCGGATCAGACTGTCAATCGCCTGTGTATCGTCAAACTTTTTGCCCTCATACTCCGATACGCTCAGACAGTAAAGATAATAAGGGTGTCCGCCGACCTGCGCGCTGGCATAGAGTGCATTTTCCGGACTGACGGCAGTACCGGGCGAATACAAATCCAGCAGAGTCTTCAGAAGCACGGCTCCGTCCGGAACCGAAAGCGGTCTCAGATATTTGAAACCGAAACGTCCGCCTAAAGGTCCCCCCATCACGGTTCTGAATATCAGCGTCACCGCGGAGCCGGACACCAGCATGGGAGCCTTGCGGCTCTGAGCCTGACG
>DYRK01001158.1 GCA_020718785.1 Desulfatirhabdium butyrativorans
AGGTCAGTGGCAGCCCGTTAGGGCTGTCCACTGCACCGACTGGTTAGGCGTTTTATTTATTTTCCCACTCAAAACGATTTTCTTTTTCCGCATGAAGATACCACACGGTAATTCCGCCGTGAAAAATACGAATCACAGTTCCCATACGTTTTGCCTGAGTATCAAACTGCTGATGACGAAGCAGACGGCGGACAAAACTGGCAACCTCATATCTCCCGATATCAAGATATACAAGACAGTATCGGGAATGACAAAGAGTCCGCTGATAAAAATCTCCGTCCCGTGTGAAGAATGTGGGACGGTTTAACTGGTGCAGAAGTGGAATAATTTCTTCATCCTGCATACCCTTGCGTCCTGTATCATCGCCGATTTGATGAACGGCTATTTTCCATATTTTCAACAACTGCCGCTGGTCATTCAGTATATTCTCGTCTAAAATATTCATACAGTCGGCTCTAAGGCAAACTCCCCGACATGACTGAGGAATGCCTGACTTGCCAATTGTAATGCTTCTGCAATTGCTTCTTTTGAAATACTGTCATGCCATCCTTCGATGATACTTTCCCATGCCAGACCTTCGGCGACCTGTTCCAGCACATCGGCAACCATTATCCGTGTCCCCCTGAAAGTCGGCTTTCCGTGACATATTTTCGGGTCTGTAACAATATAACGCCCTATAATCTGAGACTTCATTTCATAACTCCTCTCATAACTCCTCAAAATTTATCTGTTTATTTTTTCATATTCCCGTTATCCGGACTTTGACGGAATCTCTTTTGAAAAAACGGTTTTACCCTCAATCTTCTTACCCCCGACAAATACCGCTTCCCACTCCTCTTCAATCCGCCCGTTCTCTTTTAAACTTAATTTGCTTTT
The DNA here is from genome assembly GCA_020718785.1 of Desulfatirhabdium butyrativorans. Lineage (GTDB taxonomy): Bacteria > Desulfobacterota > Desulfobacteria > Desulfobacterales > DYRK01 > DYRK01. The sequence continues at coordinate 877 of DYRK01001158.1, forward strand.
ATAGAGAAATCTGAGGTTTTCCGCATGATTTATACCGTTCCCGAAACACTGTGCGGAATTTCCTTCTGTTATTCCTGTGCAACTGTAAATTGACGCATTATCTTTACCGAGTATATCTAAAAAGCCGTCTTTCTCTGAAACTGAAATGATACCTCCTGCCGAGTCATACCATATTCCGCTCCATCCCTGTTGAACCTTTGAAATACCTGCAAAAGATGTTCCGATTGAAAAGA
>DYRK01001159.1 GCA_020718785.1 Desulfatirhabdium butyrativorans
GACAGATTCGATCACTCTTACCCGGTCAGTTTCCGAGATATATTTCCCTTCTCCGTTATCTGAGAAATAAACATCCGCACCGTCTTCACCGTGAAGAATGACTCTGCCCGCGGATGCTGTCACAGATTCGGAAAAACTCCCGGTCCATCCGCAGCCGAGATAACCGTTATGGCTGCTCTGACTGTTATAATGTCTTGCATAAATCAGCGGGAGCCCGGGGCCGTGAAGAATCAGATCTGTCTCTTTTATGTATTTGTTGCCTGTGGCAAAGTTGACGGGACTGCATGACATGGGCGCTGTCTCGCCCCCTTCTCCGCCGCCGCCGAGATTTTTCTCCGGCACAAGAGCAATAAGAATATCATCAGTGACTACTTCCATATAAACGGAAGCCGGATTGTAATTGTCGGGAAGCCTCAGATTGGGACAGGGCCATCCCAGATAACCGAATCCCACGGTAAACCACAGTCTGCCGCTGTCAATATGATCCTGAATATCTTTGATAATTGAATTGCCGTTCTGCCGCTTCCAAATATCCCACTGTCCGGGAGACGGTCTGAAAAAGAGTTCCGCGCTGTTATCCGCAGGCGTCCATCTGCCGCCGGTGCCGATATTCCATAAGAATCCGTTATAGAGGTTCGCAGAAGTTGTCTGCATATTCAGCATAGAACCGGGATATGCAAACAGAGAGGGTCTGTATCTGCTGTATCTCAGGGAAGTGATCTGTGATCCCTGCCATTCATTGTAAACCCGGAATCCCGCACCGATGACTGTCGAGCCTTGCAGTTCCGAAATATCGAATTCCGCCCATGTGCGCCAGCGCATATTGTTAAACGCCCCGAGTCTTGCCGAATCCGTCCGGACATTCCCGTTATCATCCACTTCATAGCGGTATCTGCACGGGAAAATATATGACACCTCTGCCATACTCACGGCTGACATTGTGGTCAGAATCAGTACCGTCAGCATAAGCAGCTTTGCACAAAAATCTGTTTTTTTCAGCATCGTTTCACAACTTCCTTTTTATAAATTCTGTTTCAGTACACTGCCGCACCGGGCGGCAGGCGGACCTGAGCATCCGCCGAAAGACTGAGCCGAATGGCGCAACAGTT
>DYRK01001160.1 GCA_020718785.1 Desulfatirhabdium butyrativorans
CGAACCGGGATTTTTGGGATTAACGGATTGACAGGATTTGTATCAGTCCGTCAAAACTTTCGGAATGTCAGGAGAACCCGCCGGTACAGGCTGAACAGAAATCATGCAAATCCTTTCATCAGGCGAATCAGGGTTCGGACAGCGGCTCGGAGGCGGAGATCAGGCAGATATTTCCTCATATTTCATGCCGCCGATGCCTTCCGTGTTTTTTCTCGGCATAATGAGAAAATAGTACCCGTAATCAAGCAGAATGTCTGTCAGCTTGTCGCCGGCAAATTCAATCAGTTCGATTTCTCTGTCTTCGTCACGGGGAGCCGTGATATTAATCCACAGATCATCGGGGTTTTCAGCGCCCTCTGTCACACTGATAAATTCAATTTCGGGAAATTTCTCTCTGATAGCATTGAAAATCTGCTGAATAAGCTCTTTCTGTTTGAAATTTATTCTCATTTTTCTATTTCCTTTTTTATATATTCTGAAAATTCCTGTGACTTGGCAAGCCATACGGAAGCGGCTTTCCGGCTTACCGATCCGCCGCTGTAATCCGCCTGATTTCTGGCAAGCTGCATATCATACAGATAACTTTTCAGTTTTGCCGGATAAATTTTCCGTCTTTTTATCAGTTCGCCGCTGAAATCCGCCTGAACCTGTCCGTGATCAATTTTATCCCTGCGGATTCCGTGACGAGCGAGCGCGGCGACAGCCGCGTGCAGCGCCGCATAATATGCCCGGTTCGCACAGGCATTGTAAAGCCCCCTGTCGAAACATATCTGCGCTGCGGCAAGATTTTCTTCTGCCTTGGCTGAAAATTCGCTTTGCATATTTTAAATATATCCTATGTATGTCTCTATTATACAAGCCTATCCGTTCTGTCAAGCATAATTGTCTTTGAATATCAACAATTTGAACCGGCAAACAAATCCATCTGCCGGCGTTCCGGCTGCGCCCGCCGGGAGTCTTGCGGCGCCTCGTCGGCACAGTCTCCGGAGAATCCCGGATATAAATCCGCCAGCAAAGGAACAGCCGCAGACGCCGCCTCATAATAAGTGCGGTCAATCTCAATGCCGACAGAGACATAAGAGACGGCTTCCGCAGCGGCAATCGCAGA
>DYRK01001161.1 GCA_020718785.1 Desulfatirhabdium butyrativorans
TCCTTGAATCTCAGGTCTGCCTGCCGGTCCATTGCCGGAATCAGAAACAGGTCTATGATCCATCCGACAAAAAACAGTCCCAGCGTGAAGAAATAAAGAGTTCCGGTTTTGGGCTTTCCGTAGTAAAAGCGATGCGCTCCTGTAAAGCCGAACAGCCACAGGACATATCCCATGGTCTTGCTGTGTGTATCCGACATTCTTTTACTCCTTTCTTTTCGTTAGCGCAAGACAGAAAGGGAACCCCGTACATTCCGGCAGATATTGCCTGTGCGGGATTCCCCTGAACGTCTATGGTGTTGATGGTATTGGAGGAAAATAACTAATAACATCTCTTAGTTCTATCTTGCCGTTATTTTTCGGCGCAGGAATAACTTTCTCGATTCCTGTTAATACCTGTAACCTCCAAATGACATCTTGCAACTGACATACAGACGAGCTTTCAACCGTAAGCTTAAAAGGCTCAGAAGATATCCACCCCTTTTCATCTATTGCAGTCGGAGTTATTGTTGTAGTTGCTCCAATATTAGCCTTATCCAGCTTTATTTTGATTTTATCTTCAAAAATCTCGATATTACCGTCCGGAATCACTTTCGGTTCTTGCGTCATGATGAGTTCGGCTACCGATATTTTTTTATCCGTAGTAATGTAAAGATAGTAAATGCCGGAGCCGCAATTCTCATTTATCCTTATGATTTTATCGGAAATACCCACAAAACCCGACAGACATTCAGGTGAACTTTTAACCGTAAGTTTGAAAGACTCTGAAGCAAAAGAATCATCCGCATCTGTTGCGGTAAGCGTTATTGTGGCATTGTTGACATTAATTTTGTTCAACAGCGTTATTTTGATTTCCTTGTTGTTAAGAATCTCAATGCCATCATCCGGGATCAGTTCCTGATTCGAGGAGCTTTTTTCCATGATGAGTTCAGCCGTCGGTGTTTTATCATCCGTAACCTCAAAGGGTATGTAATAAACACCGGAACCGCAGTTTGCATTTACATAGATGAGCTTATCGGAAATATCCACAAAAGCCGGCGGCACGCCCATTCCCTCGGCACTCCAGAACCCTTCGTAAATAACATAATTCGTGCTGCGGGGAATGC
>DYRK01000435.1 GCA_020718785.1 Desulfatirhabdium butyrativorans
TCAGCAGATCGGAAATGCCCCCTGACTGCTCCCGGCGGATTGACGGTCATTTTTATCCTTCGGCGCCGGAAATGCCTGGGATTTGTCAATCCCAAGCAGGCATTTTCAGAATAGGACAGACGATAAAACGGTTTTCAAAATCGTTTTACGGCAGGATGCCCGTACCGGAGTAAAACGATTTTTCAAATCGTTTTCAGCACCTTGATTTTTTAAGGAGACAAAAATGAACCATGACAAAATGATCGTCGAGATCGAAGGCAGGCAGGTGGAGCGGATCGTTAATATAAAGATCATCCGGTCGTCACTCTCAGAATGATTGACGAACTGCATGAACGTCCTGAAGGCACTGCCCGGAAGTCTTTTAACCGCCACAAAAAAAGACTCGTTGCCAATGAGGATTTTTTTGATGTGCCTTATAAAGAATGGTCTCGGATAACCGCCGTCCACGAGAGGGACGGCGGTGATGCAGGACAGCGAAATAATATGATTTTTCTGACAGAGTCCGGCTATCTGATGATTGTCAAACCCTTCGGCGATGATCTGGCATGGAAAGTTCAGCGTGCGCTGGTCAGGAATTATTTTGCTGCAAGGGAAATGCTCCGGGGCGCATCTTCCGTCTATGACCCGGAGATCAAAGCATTTCTGAAGGAGACCGTTGCACTGCTCGGCAGTCTCCGGAAAGAACTGGCATCTATCCGAAACGGACTTGAACGCAGCCGTGACATTGACCGGGAACTCCCGTACCTTATGCAGCAGGGGTACCATCCATCAGCGAGGTACGTGACGAACTGACTCAGACCCGTAAGGAAAGGGATCTGTTCCGGGACAGGCTGTTCATACTTCAGGATCATATCGAAAAAGGAATCCCCGATCCCGAAGCCGCTGAAATTCAATGTAGCTGCCCTTCCGCCGAATCCTCTGAAACCCGGTCCGGAGATGAACATGCACATGAACATGATCGGAAGAAAACTGACTGCAATTTGCGGACAGCGATTCGGTGACTGCATCGTAACAGAGGCTGAAAAGTGGCGGAATGTGAAACGCTATGGCTTATGCCGCGTTATAGGCGAGGGGTAAGAATCCCTGACCGGCTTTGCCGTTTTTTCATTTACAGATTTCCAGAAATCAATTCTCACAGGGAAGCAGCGAGGAGATAATACTGTGCCGTATATCTCCGGCCGATGACGCAGTGAAAATTAATTTCCGGAAGTCTGCAGAACAACATAACAACTTGAGAAGAGAGAAATGACAGAATATTTATTAAACATCATTCAGGACAGAACCCTTTGCTCTGTCGCCGAAAAGGTGATTCAGGGCATAGCGGTAAGCGAGGCTGACGCTGTTTATATGCTCACCTCAGACCATATTCTTGAACTGGGAGCTATTGCCCATTATCTGAGAACAAGGCTGCACGGAGACAGGGTTTTTTACGGCGTCAACATGAATCTCAATTATACCAATGTCTGCGAACTCCGGTGTCCGCTGTGTGCTTTTTCCTGTGACGAGGGAGATGAAAAAGCCTATACCCTGTCATTAGAGGAGATTGAAGAAAAAGTCAGTCATGCTGTCACATTGGGAATTGATGAGGTCCACATTGTGGGCGGTCTCAATCCCCGCCTCAGACTTGACTATTTTGAAGAGATGCTCAGGCGGATAAAGAAAATAAAATCCGATCTTTTCATAGTCGGGTTTACGGCAACGGAATATGACTACTTTGCAAAAGTGAACGGCATTTCCGTAGAAGACATTTTCCGGAGATTCATTGACGCTGGACTCGGGTCTCTGCCCGGAGGCGGCGCGGAGATTTTCTCACCGAGTGTGAGAAATATCATTGCGCCTAAGAAATTATCGGGAAAGAGATGGCTGGAAGTCATGAAAACTGCCCACTTGCTGGGCATCCGGACCAATGCCACCATGCTTTACAATCACATCGAGAAACCCGAAGATATTGCGGATCATCTCTCGCAGATACGTTCCCTTCAGAATGAGACCGGCGGATTCAAAACTTTTGTGCCGCTTCCATATCACGACGCCGGCACTTGGCTACGGGCAAAGCGAAGTACAACTACAGGATTCGACGATATCCGGCTTTACGCTGCCAGCCGGATTTTTCTGCACAATGTGCCGCATCTGAAAGGGCTGTGGATGTACCTCGGCGAGAAAATGGCGCAGGTGCTTCTGTGTTTCGGCGTGGACGACATCGGTTCTACCTGTCATTATGAAAAAGTGGTACATTCCGCGGGTGCGAAAACCCCGGATTACGGAACCGAATCTTATCTCAGAGGTCTGATCGGAAATGCCGGATTAAAGCCGGTGAGAACTGTATCCGATTATCAAACCGCAAAGAACCGGAGAACCTGAAATGAAACTCGGTTATATCAATTATCTGAACTGTTTTCCGCTGTATTACTATATGACGGAGAAATCGCCGATTCCGGGTGTAGAGATTGTCTCAGGATATCCCGGCGAACTGAATGAGATGATGCGTAAAGGGGAATTGGATATGAGTCCCATTTCATCTGCCGCTTATGCTGATATTCACGACGATGCAGTGTTATCGCCGGATTTCTGCCTCGCGTCCGTGGGTTATGTGCGCTCGGTGATTCTTATCAGCAGACTTCCCATAGAAAATCTGGATCATAAGAATGTCGGGCTTTCCCGTGCGTCTCAGACTTCCGCGGTGCTGCTGAAATGCCTTCTGAAAAAATATTACCGGATTGCGCCGATTTATCATACAGTTTCGCCCGAACCTTGTCTTGACGGTCTGGATGCGGCACTGATTATCGGCAATGAAGCCATGATGAATCTCTCACCGGACGCGGTGCCATACATCTATGATCTGGGCGACCTCTGGTTCAGGAAAACAGGATATCCTGTGGTATTTGCGGTATTTGCTGCCCGGAAATCCTTCATGGAAGCACAGCCCGAACTTCTGAAAGCGGTTACAGATTCCTACGGTCAGTCATTGCAATGTCTTGACACGGAACGAGATATTGTCATCAGAAAAGCCCGTGAAAAATATCCCGATATCTCTTATGACATTGCTGCGTATTTCCGCCTGATAAAATACGGATTCACAGCAGAACTCAAGGATGCGCTGCGTTTTTATTTCTCGCTTGCCGCGGAATCGGGCTTTCTGAAGGCAGTCAAAATTGATTGATCCGGCAACTTTTTTAAAAGTTGTCAAATCTTGTTGTTGACATGCTGTCCGAAAACCGATATATGCCATTTTCACATTCCGGCCGACAGCCTGAAATGCGTTTTCACTGTTCTTTCGGACAGATGAACAACAGCCGGATTCAGCAGCCCGGGTCGGAGGCTTCAATTCAATACCGACGGCATTCGTCGGCACAGTTTTTTTATACGGGAGAAATAAAATTGACGGAATCCAAAGTATTTCCCGAAAAACCCGAGCGGAAAAACAGACAGTACCCTGAAAGCGGCGGGGCAGTATGCCGAAAATATAAAATCAGCAGCTTATAACGGTTTATACGGGAGAAAAAAGACATGAACACAAGGAAGAAACGTAATATTTTCATAATGCTTGCCGTGCTTTCCGCAGCGGCGGCGGTATTTTCCGATTCCGCTTCGGAAAGAGCCTGGGGATCCGTATCCGGAGAAACAGAGATTCTTCTGGCCGATTTCGGAGGAACCGCCGCGGAAACCGTATTCGGAATATCCGGCTGGAATACGGTCATCAAAGACGTTTATACCGGATACCGGACTTACGGTCCCGGAGGAACGACAGTAACCGTCGGATCCGCCGGCAGTTACGATTATCAGGGCGTGACCGGACAGCCCCGGACTTTTGCCGCGGGGGACCGGATCGCCGTGACCTGGTATAACAATTCGGATACGGCAGTCATGTTTGTCCCGAAAATCAGTTTCGACGACCCGGACCGCCGCGTCATGGGAATCACCGGAATATGGCACAGCATGAGCGGCGTGACTGCCGGGCCCCGGGAAACCGCACAGAGCTTTTTTGAATTCGATGCGGATTCAGAGGGAACTTACGGGATCGTGAACGTAAACGTGAATTATGCGAATCATGAAATTCTGATCTGCGACAGGATTGACCTGATCGTACCCGGAACAGACACGGAGCCGCCGTCTGCTCCGCAGAACCTGCGGGCGGAGATCATTTTCGGACTGCATATTCTTCTGATATGGGAGCCTTCTTCGGACAGCACAGCCGTCGCGGGCTACAGGATTTACAGCGGAGACGGCACCGAAATCGGAGACACCGCGGATACGGAATATATGATTGCCGATGCGGGCCCCGGAACTCACACTTATAAGATAACTGCTTATGATGTTTCGGGAAACGGATCGGCGCCGTCCGCACTGACCGTGACGGTCGGGAGCGGCGAGGCCCTTTTATTAGCCGATTTCGGCGGAACCGCCGCGGAAACCGTATTCGGAATATCCGGATGGAATACAGTCATAAAAGATGTCTATACCGGATACCGGGACTGCGGTCCAGGAGGAACGACAGTAACCGTCGGATCCGCAGGCAGTTACGATTATCAGGGCGTGACCGGACCGTCCCGGGCCTTTGCCGCGGGAGACCGGATCGCCGTGACCTGGTATAACAATTCGGATGCGGCGGTCACGTTTGCCCCGAAAATAAGCTTCGACGACCCGGACCGCCGTGTCATGGGAACCGCCGGAACATGGCGCAGTATGAGCAGTACAGTTGCAGCCCCCCGGGAAACCGCACAGAGTTTTTTCGAATTTGATGAGGGTTCGCAGGGAACTTACGGACTCGTGAACGTAAACGTGAATTATGCGAATCATGAAATCCTGGTCTGCGACAGAATTGAACTCATCATCCCCGGAACAGATATCGAACCGCCTTCTGTGCCGCCGAATCTCGGCGCGGTGCAGATACCGGCGGTTTCCGGGTGCCGGATATCGCTTTCATGGGATGCGTCTTCCGGCAGCGCGGGGGTCGGATATTATGAAATTTTCCGTGACGGAACCTTTCTCGCGGAGGTTCCGGATACGGAATACGGCGAT
>DYRK01001162.1 GCA_020718785.1 Desulfatirhabdium butyrativorans
TAATTCCTATTGAAATTTGGAATAAACTTCTTCCGAAAGAAGACAGCGGGTTTGACGAACTGTCTGAAGCATTGGAAGATTACTGTCTTGACAGGGCTATGGATGAAGGAAAAAAAGTCCTTTGCTGAATCGTAATGACGCGTTGAAATATTTAGAGGGATAATCCGAAACAGCCCGTAAGATGCCGGATAAACTAAAACAGGATGACACGGAATTTTTCGCACTTATCCCGTAAGAACTCGTGTTGTCTCTGCATAACAAGCTGAAAGAGATGTGATATATGTTGCTGACTGAGTTAGAAAGTGAATTCATAGAACCGCTCACCAGATCGGACAAATTGCAGCTTATTGCCGACATTACGAAGATGCTGCAAGAGGAAGATGAACGCCCGGAGAAATATTTTAAGAGAGGAGTCATATATCCGGTCATGACACCCACAATCACGCCGGATGACACTTCATATAAAGCCGCCTTTCAGCTTCAAAAGCTTTGGGAGGAGCATAACAACGCATGAAATGTCGCTACACCCGCTCTCCGGCATTTCCTCACTTACGCGGGGGATTGCCTCTTACAGAAATTGCTCTTCATCACGGAGGGCATGAAATTACCGTTTCCGCTCTGGTGGATTCCGGGGCAGCGATGTCTGTGTTGCCTTATGACGTGGGATTGGAACTGGGTCTGATATGGGAGGAGCAGACGGTTCCGGTTGATGTCGGCGGAGTTCTGAAAGACACCGCCGCTTACGGAGTTTTGTTACGCGGAGAGATTTCTCCTCTTCCCCCGGTGGCTTTGGTGTTTGCGTGGGTACGTCTTGCAAGCGATGGAATACGGACAATTCTGGGTCAGATGAATTTCTTCCAGCACTACAGAATTATCTTTGAAGCGTACAATGACACATTTGAAATCACCCGGCATGAAATGAGTTAAACAAAAAAAACGAAATGCTGAAAAACGGGTTATCTTCAAAATACCGAGTAAACACAAGTTCCGAACTGGGGTTCGGAACACCCGAGGCGGATACTGAAACAAATCATTTCCGATACGCAAGTCATGGTGGGGAAACCTGTCGTCAGTGGGATACGGCAAAGTCTGCATTATAAAA
>DYRK01001163.1 GCA_020718785.1 Desulfatirhabdium butyrativorans
TTTTTCTCCTCCTATTTTCATTCATTCACAACGTAGGACAGCCATCCTGGCTGTCTGGACAGGCTGGAAGCCTGTCCTACTTTGACTTCCATCCTCATAAAAGCGGCACACTGACAAAAACCACTGCCCGGCGGTAGGTATCCCGCAACAGATCATAAAAATTGAAAGCGTCGCTTCCCGTACGAGGCGCGAAGAAAAGAGCAATTCCGCACGTGATAACAGCGACGATCATCACATATTCCACCGTAACTGCGCCTCTTTTACTGTTATGCCGTGGCTTCATACCGGATTACTTTCCTTCCGAAAAAACCGCCGTCCGCAGGATATTCATCTCGTCTTTCATCTTGGGCGAAACCTCACCTTTTTCAATGCCCGCAAACTTTGTCTCTCCGCCGAATTCAATCAGATACGCTTTGAGCCATTCCGTCGCCCGTTTGTCAGCATATCCCGGATTGTTAAGGAATTGCCAGAGCTCTAAAACATGGGTTTCATCTACACCTTTCAAAATGGTTTGTAAATCCTTTAAAGCGGCCTGCGCTTTTTCTCTGGAATTGTTCATATCCGCCTGCCATTGCCGCAGATCGCGCGGCGAAAGCCCGCTCCTATACTGCCGGTATTTTTCAATAGCGGGTTGACTACATTTATAGGCGGCATAGAGCGCAAGCCGCAGATCGTACTCGTTCAGCTTGCTGGCATCATTCGTCAGCGCCGTCAATGTAGCCGTCGGAAGACCTCTCATTTTCATTTCATCAAGATATAGCTTATGTCGGGTGTCTTCTTTCTCTGCTTCACTTTTTTTTCTGCGCAGGATTTCAAGGCGGACAGCCTCATTTGTCATTTTTGCTCTCAACGCCTCAGGAATGACAGGCATCGGTGCGGCTTCCAGAGAACTCGTCCAGACCCATTTCGACGCGGAAGGGTCAACAATTTGTTTTGCCGTTCGTACTCCCGCAGCCTCTGCGGCTTTGAAGTCCACCTCAAAACGGTCTTTCGCCTTCTGCAATTCATCCTCACTCAAAGCGGTCTCAAAATTCTGCAAGCGGGTCTGATGCGCTGGCCAGGTCAGCTCGGATTTTTTCAGAGTGTCAAAGATCGCACGA
>DYRK01000436.1 GCA_020718785.1 Desulfatirhabdium butyrativorans
CGATGTTCAGAAAGGGTGTCGAGACAGTCAGATTTCCGCCGTGTCCGCTGCTATGAGCCGCTGTGTATATCGTACTGGTATTATCCCGCTCTGTAAGGCGTTTTACACTGATACCGGAGATATTGACAGATTCTCCAGCAATGAGTGAGACCTCTCCGGCATTGCCTGCGCCGAAACTGTCCATTGTCACGGCTCCGCCTTCATGGATTTCCATGCGGCCGACTGCCATAGAAATGGCTCCGCCAGATCCGCTGCCGAGGGACTGAGAATTGATCATTGCATCTTTGGAAAGATTCAGTTCATCTGTCCTGATACTGACAGCACCGCCGTTTCCGGTTCCCTGCGTCTGTGAAAATACGCCGTAATACAAGCCATTCAATCCGTTTTCATTCAGACCTGACCCGGAAATATTGACCGAATCCTGCGCTGTGATAGAAATATTTCCGGTATTTCCGGTTTGTTGTGAATCTTCGGTGATAATACCGGAGGATGAGATATAGCCCTTGACGACTTCTACGCGATTTGCCTGCAAATGAATATCTCCGCCGTTGCCGGGATTCTCAGAGGCGACGATATCAGTGGTAATAAGCCCCTAATCTTTAACGGAAAGCGTGCCGGTAAATACAGAAATATTTCCGCCATGCCCTGAAGCCATGGCGCTGCTTTCAAGCGCGCTGAGGCTGTATAAGCCTTTTTCCTCAGAAATTACACTGAATCCGGAAATATTAAGCGAGTCATCGGCAATCAGCGATACATCTCCTCCTTTGCCTGAGCCTAAGGTGGCAGCCGTTATTTTTCCGCCTTCGCTCAATTCTGTATAAACTGTATCTAAGGTAATATTTCCGCCCTGTCCCTCGCCGCGGGTATGTGTAAAAATACCTCCGCCGGTAAGAAAGAGCGAATTTGCAGAAAATGAGATATTTCCGGTATCGCCGTCCCCGGTTCCGTTGGTATTGACAGAATACACACCCCCGCCGACTATGCCCAGATTGTCGGCTGTCAGCCTTATGTCTCCGGATCTGCCGTCCGCAAGGGTTTCGGTGAATATTTCTGCACCGTTGATAACCACCAGATCGCCGCTCGTCTCAATATCAATGCCGCCGCCGTCTTCATAGCCCGTCATTGAAGCAACAGCCGAACCGACATCGCTGATAAGAAATCTTCCCCCGCGAATATGAATATCTCCGGCTCGATTGCCGCTGACATTCAGCACTGCGCTCCCGGAAAGTGAAATTTCTCCATGTCGTTCAAAAGCGGAAATGTCAAAACCCGTATCGGCAGGTCTGATTTCTCCCGGAGATGCAACGCTGGCAATATCAATGTGTCCGCTTTGCGCCGCCAATTGTCCACCCGTGATTTCAATGTTTCCGCCTGTCAGCGATAAGGTCTGACCTTCGGAGACATTCAGGGTACCTTCCACGCTGATGCCGTAAGTCTCATCGGCCAGAAAACCGAAAGCTGAAGGCGGGTCTGCTGTCAGTATGCTGTTCTCGGGCAAAGCCGCGTCAAATCTGCCGTTCTCTCCGAGACGCAGATAATCGGCAGTGCTGACATGAAATGAGCCGCTGATGTCAAGTGAGGAATTGGGCCCGAACATGACCCCGTGAGGATTGAGCAGATACAGATTTGCTCCCGGTATCTCTGAGCGCAGAGCCCCGTCAATCCACGATCCGCTTCCGCCGGTCACACGGGAAATGATATTGCTCACAGTGTCGGATCCGGTAAACGTGGCGGTTTCGCCAGTATTGATGTCGAACTGATTGAAGCTGTGAAAAAGATTGGTCCCCGCCTGTTTTCCTAAATCAGCGCTGATCCTGTAATCGGGACCCGAAAGCGCGCCTGATGAACCGAGCGTTCCGTCAAGCACCACCTGGGCATGAATCAGGGGTGCGCCGAAATTCAGGAATGAAACAATCCCTACAAAAATAAAGAAAAACCGATGAATCATACGCATTGATTTTTTCTCCAATGTCAGGGCATGTCACCGACGCGCCCCTACGATGTCAATTGTAGGGGCACGCCGGCGGGGTGCCCTCTGTCTCAATTTGAGTTTAAACTTTTTCTAAGGATATAAACAAGCTCCGGCAATCCTATTTTTTGATCCTGATTCAAAGCCGCTTCTTTCTGAATGCCTGAGGGATTCTCACCGGTCAGAATCTGCAACACCAAAACAGCGTCTTTCAGATTGACTTCACGATCTCCGTTGACATCGCCCCGAACAGGTGCGGTCAGCAGTGTAAAATCGTCTGCCTTTGTCACTTCATTGAGAGTTACTTTCATAGAGGCGGTTATCGTCTGATAGCCGTCGGCGTTGATATCAATCGTAACATCTTCCTGCAGGCCGGGGTTAATCTGGTCTTTGGGCTTCAATTCACCGAGAAAATAACCTTTGGAATCTGTTGTAAAGGGGAATGTCTGATTCCACACCGACACATTTACCGTGGCATTTGCTATCGGCTTGTTATTGGCATCTTTGATATAACCGCCGATCCATGCCGGTACGGGATTACCGCTATCCGTTGAGAATTGAAATACTTGTGTGTCATAAACCTCCCCATACGGATTTATTGCTTGAACTTTCCAGTAATAAGTCGCGCTGTCTTGTATGCCGTCGGCTTCTTTTAAAAGCCGGGTGCTGTCACTGCTTTCAATCATAATCGGAGCAGCAAAAGAATTATCATCTTTTGAGAGATAAATCATATATGTTACGCCGCCCGGGTCCGTTGAATCTTCCCAATCCAGAAGAACTGATGTTGAAATCGTTGCCCCGTTTTCAGGCAAAAGAAGGGAAAATGCCGAAGGGGCAGCGTGAACAGGCATCGGTCCCCATATTCCCGCGAACAGGATCGCTATAAGCCCTGTTCCGAAAAAAACAGGCAGTCTGTAAAATGTTGTCAATCGCATGATAAACCTCCTTTTCCAAGATAAAGTTAATGAATCGCTGTAGAGTGGGCAGCAAGCTGCCCACCCTGCATATTGCCATCACAGGCCTGCTGATTTCCGCAGAATGTAAACCGCTTCGTGAAGCCCGATTTTTTTGTCTCCGTCGGTATCTGCGGCAATCGAGATATTCGCCTCCTTCACATCCCCGGAAGATACGATTTTCAGCGCCAGCACCGCATCGGCAAGAGATGACGGCGTGCCGTCGCCGTCCACATCTCCCGGGATTCCGGCTTTTGCCTTGTACAGAGAGACTTTCATAAAAGGCGATGTGATGCCGTTTTCCCCTTTGGCGTAGAAAAAGAGTGTGTATGTCCCGGATTCCGTGAAACCGGCGTAATCCGCTTTGTAGCGTTTTTCCGGATCGTTCCAGACAAGTTTCACGCTTTTCAAATCCACCGTCTGCTGAAGGGCCGTGCCGGTCAGTTCTTCGAGAGTCTTGTCGGGGTTGCGGATTTCGACCCAGACCTCGCTTTTTCCGGGCGTGCTTTCGCTCACTTCCGCCCACAGCGCCGCCGAAGTTTCCGAGGCAGCCAGCGGCGGGGGCGTCACGGGAACCGTGCCGGCTTTTGCGACCGTAGAATTTCCGGTTCCTGAGCTTTCCCCGAATCCCAGAACGATGCTTTTCGACACCTCCCCGTCGCCCCCCCGTGGCGGACGCCGTGTTGGTCCCTTTGCTGTCCCCGTTGTCGTCCAGCAACGGATGCTGTCTTGCATTGTCATTGTAAACTGTGGACACGGTGTTGGTTCCGCTGTCCGTGTGCGTCTCGGTCAGAAACACCGCATTTTCAAAGCTCTCTCTGAGATTCCAGCCCGCACCGAGTCCGTTGAACAGCGCGCTGGTGAAAAATTCTCCGTCACGGACATTGCTGTAGGGGTTCTTCGGTCCCCGGTACGAAGGCTCGGTCGCTGCCGCTGCCGTCAGCACAATGCGCCCCGGTCCGGATATGTCGTCAATGAAACTGCCGGAGTAGCACGAACCGAGTATTATTACAATTTTCTGATCAACGAGGTTTTCTTTCATCTTATTCTGAAGCGTGTCAAGCCATCCTTTCAGGTCTTCATCATTGGAAGGGTTGTCGGATCTGAGGGGTTGTTCTCCGGTGAGATAAAAGGTGTCGGGCGAGCCGTGATCTATGAGAATGACAAACAGCGGCCCCGGAACCGCCTTCATTTTTGCCGGCGCCCATTCGGTCAGCGCGCTCTGCAAAGCCTCGGTGTAGCTCATGCCCTCTGCTTCATAATTGTCTTCTCCGGGCTGAAGAGTACCGTAGGGATTGAAATATTTGATATGATCCAGCAGCGGATCGTCTGCAAAACCCCGGTTGATCAGGTGGGTGTAAACGGTGTTTGCCGTCAGAGTATGATCGATGAGTCCCTTTTCATCACTGCTGATGGAGCCTACGGCAAGAATCGCATAGCCCGAAAACTGAGAGGCATAAACCGTCTGCGTGTCGTAACCTTTTGCCGGAACATCCTCGGGGTTCCCGGCATTGTCCGTCGCAAGGGTATAAAAAGCGTACATGCCCTCGTCTTTTGCCGAATAGGTGAATTTCCAGTCAATGCCCGCTCCCGTTCCCGTATCCTTGTCGGCAAGGGTGTAGTCCGCAGCCCCGGGGACTTTCACATAAAGCTTAACCTCTGCAAGTCCGCTGCCGGAGGACGACGTGTCGCCGCAGTCCCCGCCTGCGTAAATATCACGGGCGGTGTAGGTGACTTCAATAATATTGGTCATCACCGAGGACGGAGATGCCGCCTCGGAACAAGGTTTTCCCGTATCCACCGTTATGGTATGGGAAGCACCGGGATCGAGAGACCAGTTGCCTGCCGCATCTTTTTCCAGGACATAGAGGGTATATTCTCCGTCAAGCAGACTGGGGGTATAAGAAGCTGTTTTAAGAATGTCTCCCGTATTTGGTATCTCCGAAGACCATGCCGCATTTTTTCCCAATTTGTACTGATAGATACCGACGCCGCCCCCGGACTTCCATTTCCATGTCGGCCTTTTATTATTGGTCGGACTCGGGGTCGTGCCGCCTTCCCCGAATACGAATTCAGG
>DYRK01000437.1 GCA_020718785.1 Desulfatirhabdium butyrativorans
CTTCAAAGGCAACCACAAGATTCCACAGGACTTTCGGATGGACAAGCTGCACAAGGAGATTGTCATCGGAATCTTTTTTCGCGTCTTTCAGGGTCTTGTTCCGCCCCGGGAAATCATAATATGAACCGTCATCTTCCCTGATGTCGCTGGACATAACAAAAGAATACATCTTCCCGTCAACATCTCCCTTGTCATTTAAGGCGTAATAGGGATTTCTCGAAGTTTTACCGAAATGGACATCCATCGCCTTGGGATTTCCCGCCGCGTAGAGTTCTTTGCACGCATAAATTTTATCGCTGAATTTGATGTCCTTCAGCTCGATAAGCCCTCCTGAATCTGTTTTGCCCCGTTCAGTTTCTTCCTCATTGACAAAAACCTTTGCTTCCTGAATCCCTTCGCCGGAATTATATGCTCCGGAGCCGTCTTTGTCTGTCCAGATTCTGAACGATGCGGAACGTACATAATCCTGATCATAGATATTCCTGTTTATATTGCTGTAAGTGCGGCTTTGGGGTTGGAAAACGAAATCATTGTGAGAGGCTGTAACCGTACCGCTCCAGCCTTTGGGAAGTTTGTATCTGTAAAATCCCGAACTGTCAGTAATAGTCGAACCGCCGTGGCTGAAGTACAGAACAACCTCGCATGGCTCTTTATCCGTATTGGTAACATAGCCGGAAATCGAATACTCGTCAAAATCCACAGTTGCGAGGGTAAAACCATTTTCCGACAAATAAGCAATATATTTCCCGTCTTCGGAAAAATCTGCGTAGTCCCAATAAAGATCGTGGATATCTTCTTCCCCAAGCCCTTCACATTTCAAAACACCGTAGCCCACCGTACAGTCTCTTTTTCGCTTATATGGGGTCTGCCAAGTAGGTACACCATATCTAGTATACAGTCCACACATATCCCAGGCATCCTTATCAGGCTCATGAACCCATTTTTTCGCGGATGTGTCAAAACGATAAGTTTTAGAAGTGCCATCATATGCAAGTTTTCCATATACAACATCGTCTTCAACAATAACTTCGGAAGCCCCGTCCCCGTAGTACCCTTCATAAGAATATTCAACGCCGTTAATTAATAAATACCATTTTCTATTCTCAGAATGCCCGTCTCCTTCATTGTTGATAAAATAGTTGGCTGCCGTTGTTTTACCGTTATACGATCCTTCATGCCCTGTTAGCGTGTATCTTGATAGTCCATCCCATCCTTCGAGTTCTTTAGAAAATTCTCTGACTTTGTTAACTTTTCCTTTCTTATCAAGATAATAATATATTATGTTCTCAGTTTGCCTACAATACTTAGAACCCTCGATGGGGACTCCTTCACTTATAGTATATTCAGACCACATCACTGTTCCATTGTAAGAGTAAGCCCTATTGGATATAGATGAACCCCTCCTTGCGGAGCAGTTATCATTTAATATCCCTTCGGAAGTCAGGCGGGTCAGCGTTTCATTGCGATATAAATAAATTGCCATATCTGTTCCACTTCCTTGCGGAGTAGTTATATATTTTAATACTTGGATAATAAAATTTCCCGAACCTGCAAAAACAGGAAACTCCATCATATCTCCTACAACTGGAATCTCTCCTATAAATTCTTCCACAAGCTTCACAGTTTTTGAAGGAATATGATATGCGTACAATCTGCATTTTACTTCTTTAGGTTTTTCAATATTTTCAGTAGAATGGAGGATATTTCCGATAAGAACCGTATCGCCGTCAACAGCCACCTTAACATTGTCGTCAAATTTCTCTCCCGGTATCGTGATACTCTCATAAGTGACTTTAGCAAAGCAGACCGGGGAAAAACCTGTCTGCACAGCCAACAGCAGCATCACCGCCGCCAGCAAAGCCTTTACCGAAGAACCGCTGAAAAAACCCTTTTTTCTGTTGCCTTTCATGATAAACCTCCCTTGTCCGCCGTAGGGGCACGCCGGCGGCGTGCCCTGTGTGAAAACCCTCCGCACCGCCAGCAGCAGCATCATCACCGCCGCCAGCGCCGCCTTTGCCAACGAGCCGAAAATACCCTGTTTTCTCTCGTCTTTCATGACAAACCTCCCTTGTCTGCTTTCACCCGAAAACCTGCTCTGTGTTTGAGCGGAGCCGAAATCAAACGCCCTCCGCACGGAGAGCAGCATCATCATCACCGCCGCCAGGGCCGCCTTTGCCCAAGAACCGAAAACGCCCTGTTTTTTCTCGCCTTTCATGACAAACCTCCTTTTTTTGCCTGCCCTGAAAAGAGCAGGCGGTTGATGAATAAAAATAAAAAAAGTTAATATAGTGATCCACTTTTGGTTTCTTACGGTATGAAAATTGCACAGTTAAGAAAATGGCGGCTTTCCGGCCCGGTTTTTCCGAACCGGCGGCATAAAGTATACTTTTTTTCAATCTGACCGGCAGGGCAAAATTCATGCCTTAAAAAACCAAATGTGGATCAGTATAATTTATCTTACACAGAAAAGCGCATTTTCTTTCACGGAAAGCTTTTTTTCTTTGCCATTTTCCGAAGAAAAACAGATGTCTGACGAATAAAATCTGCTATTTTTCAGAAAGTTCCTTCACTCTCTCCGGTGACAGTCCGGTTACTTCGGCAATTTGCTCATGCGTCAGTTTCCCGCAGAGCAGAAGTTTCCGGGCGGTTTTTTCGATGCCCTTTTCGATGCCCTTTTCGATGCCCTTTTCGATGCCCTTTTCGATGCCCTTTTCAATGCCCTTTTCAATGCCTTCTTTAATGCCCTCTCTGATGCCTTCTTCCCTGCCTTCCTGCCATCCCTCTTCTTTTGTTTTCCGCTTCAGTTCCTCCTGATTGTACTCGTCAAACATCTTCGCCCTGTCATACGGGGAAACGCTGTCTTTTTCGATGTTCTGAAACACTTTGCGGATTTCGGAACTGGCATACTCCGATTCTTCAACAACTCCGTCCATGCTGTCTTCAATAGCCCGCATCCATTCCCGGTAAGACGCCGGTGTTTCGTCATTCGCATATTTCGGACAGATATAGACAATTTTGTGGGGAACTTCGCCGAGCGCATTTCCTTTCAGGTCTCTGGGGTCGAAATCAATGACGGCAATATCCCTTTTGTGCCTGTCTCCCGATGTCAGCACAACCAGCGTGAACACCTTCAGGTTATGGCGGTAACTCATCGAAGTTGCGACCTGTTCGAGCAGCGCCTCGCAGTGGTAATGCAGAAAACGGTCATAATGGTCCTCATGACGCTCATGCTGTATGTCCACAATAATACGGTTTTTTTTGTCTTCCGCATAAAGATCGAAGCGGGAAGCGACTCTGCCGACCGGCGGATCGAAAGTTTTCTCTGTTTCCACCTTGTCTATTTCAAGTTCGATTCCCAGAAAAGCTTTCACAAATGCCTTGAAAACCTCCGGATCGCCGAACGCTTTTTTGAAAATGACGCCGTAACGTAATGATGCAACCTGTTTCATGGCAATGATTTCCTTTCAGTGTTGATAAGTTCCGATCATATAAGTTGAGCCTGAGACCTTGCCGTACATGGCGGCTTTGATGTCGGATTTGCCTGTGCCTGCCGGATTCAGCGTTTCCACATTCATGGCATAGAGCGTGAAATAACAGCGGTGAGCTGTTCCCGAAGGCGGCGAAGGTCCCTCATAATAGGCATTGCCCCATGAATTCATGCCCTGTTTTGCGCCCGAAAGGTCCGCATTCTCCGACAGAGAAGCAGTTGTCGCCGGCATATCGTAAACAATCCAGTGATCCCAGACTTTTCCGCCGGCCGGCACCGCATCGGGATCATCCACAATCAGCACATAACTCCGGGCGTCTGTCGGCGGATCCTGCCATGCCAGCGGCGGCGAGACATTTTCGCCGTCAGCGGTGTATTTTGCCGGAACAGCCTGGGAATCGCCGAATGCGCTGCTCGTGATTCCGAACACACGGAATCCTGCGCTTTTCTGCAAAGCGTAAACCGCTTCTTCCGCACCGATATTTCCGTTATGATTTATATCTGTCAGGTTCTCTATGCCGTCCGGGTCTGAACCGCAAAGCGTCTGAAGCACGAGCATCGAATGTCTCAGACTGTCGCTGTCCGGCTGAATATCCGCATTGCCGAGCTTGCCCCTGTCAGCGATCTTGAGACTCGGCTGCGTAACTGCCAGGTCTTTATAATTGTTGGCGATGACGCCTGTTCCTTCTTTGAGCCGGTAGTCGCCGACCGCCACATCGAATGTCTGTGTGCTGAACAGGACTTTGACCGAAACTTTAATGTCAATATTCATCACCAGAACATTGACGAATTTTCCGAGAAGCGTGTCGAACTCAGGGAGGATTTCTTTGTAAGTTGTTTCGGAAATTACAGTTCCGTCCAACTGCCCGGAACTTGTCTGCACCTTTGTCTTTGCGCTTGATGTGACAACATCGCCGATTTTCTGACCGCTTTTCCCGATCAGAAGAGGGGTTTCCAGAATAATATCCTGAGGACCGGAGAGTTTTCCCGAAGAAAGACTGTCTTCTTTGTGATTGTGCAGCCCGTAAATGAGCAATTTGCCTTCCGGGTCCTCGGGGTCGGTATTCCAGAACTGCTCATCCCCGTTTCTGTTATCTGCCGAATTGTCGGTGTTCATCTGAAAACGGGAAGCGGAAACGCCGTTGCCCGCATCTTTTTTCTCATCAAGAACCGTGACGGTGTTGTCGTTTTCAACAGAACTGCCGGAAATGCCGTCTCCGGAATAATGCCAGCAACTTCCGGGAGACATGACAAACCAGTCTTTGGGGGAGATAAGGGTCTCCCCCCATACAGAAGATGCTGAAACACCGAACCAGAAAAACGCCGCCGACATTACGCTGATAAAAGTACTTCCGAAATTCCCATACCTGTTTTTTTTCATAATAAAACCTCCTTGTCTGCCCGTAAACCCTCATGGTTTCGGTTTGAAATTCAACATCCTGCGATATGAATCTCTTTATCATTTATCCTGCCTGTTTTCCAGAATAATTTATTTTTCCATGATGTTCT
>DYRK01000438.1:0-2619 GCA_020718785.1 Desulfatirhabdium butyrativorans
AAAAAAGGCCCGGAGCCGGTATGGCACTGATTCCTTATTTCCGAAAATGTCTAATTCACGCTCACGCCCCCGGCGGTCAAAAAAATTCCCCCGGCATACAGATTCCCGCTGCCGTCACACGCAAGGACATGGACATCGCTGTCCATTCCGGACCCCAGGGCGCTCCATGCCGAGCCGTCCCATTTGGCGATATAATTCACGCTCACGCCCCCGGCGGTTGTAAAATTCCCTCCGGCATACAGATTCCCGCTGCCGTCAACCGCAAGGGCATAGACATAGCCGTTCATTCCGGTATCCAGGGCGCTCCATGCCGAGCCATCCCATTTGGCGATCCTATTCGCTCCCACGACGCCGACGGTTGTAAAATTCCCCCCGGCATACAGATTCCCGCTGCCGTCAACCGCAAGGGCTTTGACATCTCCGGCGATTCCGGGGTTGCCGAAGGCTGTGTCCCAGTTTTGGGCGTAAAGGCTTGAACACCCGAATCCGACAGCGAGAACAGCCGCAATCATGACCATGTAAATTTTTGATCTTTTCATAATGCCTGTTTCTTTCTTAGGAGTTACGCAGTTGGATGATTTTTAACCGCCAATGGACGCTGATAAACGCTAATAAATCAGAAAAATAAATTCAAGTGGGTAAGTGCTAAAGTTATCAAATTTCATTTTAATTCACGTTGATACAAAAATGTCAATGGGGTAAAAACTGTATTTGCAGGGTAGCGGTTTGCTACTCCTGAAACATTGCCTGAAATTTTCTTAACTCACGTTACGCATATAAGCGGCCGACCATTATGATTTATAAGATCCGGCGGGTCAGACATTTCTGTCTGACCTTTATCATGAACAGGCAGAAATGCCTGTTCTGCCGCAAAAAAATTATAAGTCTTTAAGGTCGCTCGCTTATAACGGAAAATCAGCGATTTTCGGAAACTGGGTTTCTTAAAGAAACTCAGTTTCTCAAGTGTTCTCAAGTTGTATGCGTAAGGTGAGTTCTTAATTGAAAATACACAGAAAGAACTCGATTATTACAAGATTCCGCGGGAATTTCAGGCACAGGCTTGCCCACTTTGTTCCTCGGATAATAGGGCAGTTTTTTTGATCGGACATAATTTTTTATGAAAACAATAGATTGGAATACAGATACCGGCTGAAAAAATAAAAATCATGCGCTTTGTAAAATTAAGCTTGCGTTGCAAAACACATTGTGATATTTTTCCGGGATATTCAAGAGGATTCAGGAATATCGGATATATTCATCTGATATTTTTTATTATTTGTGTTGTTTTAATTTTATTGACCGGGCGTTTGAACTGGTATATAATTTTTTCCGATTAATCGCGTATTATTTTCTTTTACTGATCAATTTTTTAAAGGAGGATGATTTTTTATGAAAACGTTAATTGGCGGAGCAGCGGCATCTGTGCTGGGTCTTATCGGTCTTGCAGTATGGTGGAAGCCTTTTCTGCAACTACTGGCCGGTGCTATTCCGATAATGCTTCTGCTCGGCGGCGGACTGGCCCTTTATCTGGGATTTGACGAACTCAAGGATACATGGAAAAAAGATGACACAAAAGCCGACAACACCCCGGTCAAAACTGAAGATGATGTCGAGAAATACAAGACAGAAATCAATCATCTGAAAAAAGAGATCGAATCGTTAAAGAAATCATAAAATCAGGATCGCCCGGATCGGAGGGCGTGAACGGACCCTAACAAAAGAGCCTCCTGTACGGCTGTACAAGGCTCTTTTATTGTTTCTGATGTTCCTCTCTGGAATCCTGCCACCGGGTTACAATCCGCGGTTACTGATTTGCCCCGTAAAACGATCTTGCGCCGTAAAACGCCCCTGCTTAAAATAACGTGAGTTCGACATAAGAAAATAGATCAGCCTGTTTTAATCCCCCTTTTTTTCCTCGTTCCCAAGCCCCGGCTTCGGTCCGTCCCCCGTCACGGGAAGCCGGGGCTTCCCCGGCAGGTGCGTTCCCAAGCCGGGGCTTGGGAACGAGAGAAAAAAAGGGGAAAACGTCGAACTCACGTTGTTTACGATGTTTGACATTTCGCCGGATTGCTGTTATCAAAACAGATTCTGCTGACAACGGTGAGGGCTTGTCGGCGACAGGGCTTGTCGCCGACAAGCCCCTACTGTCGCCGACAAGCCCCGACAGTGAGGGAATACGGTTTCATTCGGATAAAAGAATCCGAAGATATGAATAAGAATTTGATATTAGAAAGAGTTCAATTTCTGAAAGACGATAAAAACTTAAAAACTGGCAATGAATTTTCCCGGCGCAGCCATTAAAATTATCGGTGAGGACAAGTGCCTCTTTTATAAAGTCGGAGATGAGTTCGGCTTATCGGACAAAGCGATTTTCTCCCATGACGGCAAGCCGATCTGTCTCATATTTGTCGGAGATATAAAAGAGCTTCTCGCCAAACATGAAGGATTGAAGTCCGCTCACAGATCTGTGTCGGATTGCAGCGGCTGTACCGGGCTTATACGGTTTGAGTGCCGGCGTCGGAAAGAAAGTACCTGATTAATTCTTATGAATTCGATATTCCGTAGGGGCACGTCGGCGACGTGCCCTGACAGAGGGATGCGCGGATTCCGTATAAATTT
>DYRK01000438.1:2719-4991 GCA_020718785.1 Desulfatirhabdium butyrativorans
GCTATAAATTTGCGGGGCACGCCGCCGGCGTGCCCCTACGGTTCTATTTTGAATTCGGCGACGTGCCCTGACAGCGGGATGCGCGGATTCCGTATAAATTTGCTATAAATTTGCGGGGCACGCCGCCGGCGTGCCCCTACGGTTCTATTTTGAATTTGGCGACCAATTCCTGAAGTTTTTTCGAAACTTTGGCAAGTTCATCCGCGGATGCGTGAACCTGTCTCGCACCTGCACTGGAATCACTCGCGGACTGACTGACACTCTGAATATTGGCTGCGACTTCGTTTGTCCCCTTTGCCGCTTCGCCCGCGTTCGCTGACATCTCGTTGATTCCCCTGAGAATCTCCGATATGGACGCGGCAATATTGCTCACGCCGCTGTTGACCTGAAAGACATTGAACGAAATGTCTTCAATCGCCTGTTTCTGCTGTTCCACCGATTTGTTGATACCGTCCACCGAGTCATTGACAGTGTTGATAATGCCGGATACATCTTCGATCACCGCAACCGCGTCGCGTGTATTCTTCTGCACCCCCTCGATGCGTACCGCTACATCCGCGGCTGCCCGCGCGCTCTGATTGGCAAGGTCTTTGATTTCATTGGCAACAACCGCGAAGCCCCTGCCCGCGTCCCCTGCCGAAGCAGCCTCGATTCTTGCATTCAGCGCGAGAAGATTGGTTCTTTCCGCGATTTTCCGGATAATGGCGATGACTTCTCCGATTTCTCCCACAGCGGATCCCAGAATGTTCATGGATTTTGTCGCGGTGACCGCCATTTTAAGCGCGTGTGCGGAAATGTCGGTGCCTTCGCGGGCATTCTGGAAAATTTCGGTCATGCTGATCTTCATTTCCTCCACAGCCAATGCCACGGAAGTCATGTTCTGAGCCATACTCTCCGCGGCAAAGTCAATGCTTTGGACATTGACGCTGATCTCTTCGGCAGAAGAGGCAATCGTGCTGATATTGAAGCTCATCTGTTCCGCGCCCGAAGCCACGCTTCCGGATTTTTCAGAAACTTCGTCTGCTCCCGACGACATCAGGCTTGAAATGGAAAACATATCCGAGGCAAAGGTATTGAGGATTTTGGCATTGTCGGCAATATCTCTGATAAGATGCTGAAGATTTTCAATAAAAATATTGAACCAGTTTGCCAGTTCTTCAAGCTCGTCTCTGCTTCTGATTTCAAGCCTGACGGTCAGGTCTCCTTCCCCGCGGGCAATGTCTTTGAGCCTTGCCAGGGTCAGGTTCAGCGATTTGGTAATTGACCGTCCGACAAGGGAAGTCAGCATCACAACGGTCAGGGTGACAATAAGGGCAATCACAAGCCCCGCGCCCGCGCCGGCAAATATTTTCTTTGTCAAAGCTGCCGCTCCTTCTTCAGCCTGCCGCGCTGTGTTGCCGTCGGTTTTCTCCATCAGTTTCAGCAGAATGTCTCTTTCCTGATTCATATTGTCAATCCGGGCCCTCAGTTCCCGGGCGATCTGATGAAAGCGGAGCATGGTGTCTTTATATTTGACAATATCTTTGAGAAATGATTCGGCGGGTTCGGCAATATCAGCGCTGTATCCTGTCAGAGGGGCTGCTTTCAGACGCAGAGCCTCCAGTAGGACAAATATGGGATGTTCTGTTTTTTCTGCCGGAAGCTCAAAATGTGTCAGCCCGGATTCGCTGAATCGGAATTTGATCTGAAGAAGGATTTCCCGATATTCGGAGACCATCAGCGGAAGCCTGTCTGTTTCCGGGGATTGCACACCGTTCATAAACGCGTCAATTATTCTGGCGGAAACAGCTTCGCTTATCAGAAGAGATGTGTTTTCAAGGCTTTCGCCGACTGTTTCCGCTTCCAGCCGGACCTGATTCACTGCCTCGCACTGATTGAACGTATCCCGGATTTTTATCATAAATCCGTTCAGGGAATCTTTCAGATGCGGATCTGCGGTTTTCAACATAAGAATATAGATTTTTTCGGTCACGCGGACGCCTTCGGTTTTCAGAAAATTGTCTTTTCTTCCGTAAAATGTGCTGACTAAAAGCGCGGTGTCCGAAAGTGCCGCGGTGAGTTCTCTCCCCACGCGAGCGTTTCCGATGACCTGACTGAGCTTTTTCTCAAATATGTCAGCCAGCTCGTCTTTGACATAGCGGAAAGAAAAAAATAATGCCGCGGCAATGACGGCGAACATAATGCAGGTCATCAGATTGATTAAAAAAATTTTCCCGCGGATTCCTTTGTAAAACGATGCGGACAAGCTGTTCATTTTTTACTCCGTTTTTTT
>DYRK01000439.1:0-2571 GCA_020718785.1 Desulfatirhabdium butyrativorans
GCTTGGGAACGAGGAAAAAATCATAGTAATCAGTTAATCATAAAAATCATAGGTCCGGTACAAGCTGATATATCCCATATTTTTTTCAGATTTGTCAACAAAGCAATGCCGCGTCAGTTCAGGTCTTGATCCGTCAGGCAAATATCTGAAAAAAGGAAGCTTGATTTCTTCATATTCGGGCGGAACCTCTTTCAGCGAATCAAAGAACATAATCATCCATTTCGGTTTTTTAAAGAAACGGCTGAAGGCTTTTTCGCCGACGGTGTCAATAATCGCTTTTTCGCATTCCGATCCCCTGACCACATCAGGACGGACAAGATACCGGTCCCCGACATAAAAAATAAGGACTTCGTTGAGATACACAGGCTCAACATAAATAACGTCCTCCGCGTCGGATTTTTCTTTGAGAAGAATATCAATCAGTTTTTCCATGCCGTCTGTTTCTTTTCGGATAATTTCGCCATAAACCGCGGGCAGCCATGAAAACCTGAAAGGTCTGCCGGGCAGCGGTTCAAACCAGTATGAAAAGCTGAAGCTGTTGGAGAATATCAGCAGAAAAAAAGCCGCGGGAATTATTCCGGTTCTGAGTCTTTTTCCGATCTGCGCGTCGTCAATCAGCTTTTCAATGAATAAAAAAAGAGGGATGATTCCGGTCGCGGTCAGGTGCGGCATATATCGCAGCAGCGCATAACAGTAATTGCTTTCAAATCCTATTACCGCGGCATTGACCATGATCTGAAACAGCAGATTGATTCCGATGATCTGATTCAGCGGATCCCTGAAAACCGATCCGGCTTCTTTGCGGTCTTCGGGAAGCAGGCTGAATATGACCAGCACGATTCCCCATGCAATCAGAGGCAGCGTGCCGACATGATCCAGATCAAGGATTCCAGCGGCAACACCTTTGATAAACAATGAAAACCATTGTTCAGGAGATTTGAAAAGAAGGTTTATAATCATCACCCCTTTTCCCGGAATCCCTTCAAGAGAAAGATAAAATACAAGCCAGCAAAGTCCACCGGCAATCGCGGCGGGAAAATAAATTTTAAAAGATTTTCTGTCCCGTATCAGACAAAACAGAACGAATGATCCCATGGTGCAGAATGCTGCGAGCTGATGTGTATGAAAAAATAACGCGGCGCAGACAGACAGCAGGAAAAACCGCTGTTTTTCGGACTTGAACCCGAGGTCATGCAGCCATAACAGAATAGCAAAAAATAGCAGCACCATAGAATAGTAACGCGCATTTCTCTGAAACAGCAGGGTCTGCGGGGAGAGCAGTATCAGCAATGCGAGGAGTTCGGGAAATGCACTCTTTTTTTTCAGGACTGCGTAAAGCGGAAAAAACGCGGCAATTCCGATCAGGGCAAAAAGAATTCTCGCGGCGGACGTGCTTCTGCCGAACAGAAATATAGATATCGCGGCAATATAATCCTGTCCCCAGGGTATTTTCTTTGAAAGCAGAGAAGTGCTGACCGAAGCGCAGTTCCCGAAAACCAAAAGATTTCTGCCGTCAAATCCGAAAGAAACGCCTGTTTTAAGAATATTTTCCCCGAAAAGTGCTGTACCGGCTTCATCTCCCCATAAGAGCGGCGAATCTGTATTCCATAAATACGCGCATCCGAGGATAAGAATGCACGCGAGTATTTTCAGGTTTGATTTTACCATAATAATCAGGACTTACGCACTTGAATTTAGAAATTGGCGTTTATCAGCGTCCATTAGCGGTTAAAAAAATTATGCAACTGCGTAACTCCTGCATAATTTTCACTTCACAATCCGTTTCATGGGACCGAAAGGCGTGTTGATAATCTCGAATTTGGGTCCATCTTCTTTCTGCTCACCGGATTCGGATTTTCCCGCGGGTTCGGAAACCGCGGGCGATGAGGCTTTGGACGGAGCCGCCTTGGATTCCGATATTACTACGGTCGGTTTTCCCGATTCTTTCGGCTTTTCAGCAATTTTTCCGGATTTGTCTTTATTTTTGTCATACAGACGAATCTCATAAATCTTTTCTTTCTCGGACACAAGAACGCTGTCTTTCCGGATATCGGTCACGTTGATTTCCCCTATCATGTCACCGATTTTTATCCATTTATTTTTCTGTTCATCCGGAGAACCCGCGGAATTGTTTATAAGGGCAGATTTGTAGTCTCCCATCATAACCACGCCGTAGAGCTTGATTTTTTTTGCTTCTATGCTGAGTTCCTCGACTTTCGGCTCCGGTTCCGGTTCTTTCGGAAGCGATTCGGTTCTGTCCTGAGAAAAAAGATTTTTTTTGACAAGAAGCTCATACTCAGATTCGGAAGGAATCCGCCGTGTCACGGCTTTTGTCTCAGGCACAGATTCGCTTTCACGGGAAACGCGTATCTCCGTATTGCTCTTTCCCTTGTCAAACCAGACATTGTATGCCCTGATGCCGAAAAATACGGCACATATCGCCAAAATAAAATTGATCAGTCCTGTTTTCATCTCTTCTGTAAAACGATTTTGCAAATCGTTTTATCCTCTCTGAAACACTCTGATTGTAACAGATTTTGGAGACTTTCCGCGGAGGAGTGCAAAAATTCC
>DYRK01000439.1:2671-4978 GCA_020718785.1 Desulfatirhabdium butyrativorans
ACACTCTGATTGTAACAGATTTTGGAGACTTTCCGCGGAGGAGTGCAAAAATTCCTTTTTTGCAGAAACGCCCCTCATGCAAAAAAGGCCGATTTTATAAAAAGGGTCTGCACTCCTCCTCCGTTACAATCGGTTATTTTTTTGATGTTCCTTTATAGTTCATAAAGCCTTCTACCACAAGGCTCGAATACAGTTGTTCCGCTGGTTTGCTTCTTCCGGCGGTGATTTTCATTTCCGTTATTCTTAAAAGCTTTGACGAGGTTTCGATACCGTAAAGAATTTCCTTGAACTGCCGTATGGTACTGTTGACCGTGATCTGAACCGGAATACGCAGAAACTGCGCCTTGACCGGCGGACCGTCTTCCGGTTCAGCGGGTTCCAGCACACGCATGGCTTTTACTTCCACCTTGCTTTTACTTGCAATCTGATTCAGGATATTCTGAATGTCCACGGCTGCAAGCGCAGGAGTTTCGCCGTTGAGCAGTCCGGCTTCGGAGCGTTCAAGGGAGCGATTCAAAGCAATCAGCTTTGCGTCTGTCTGACTTCTTTCCTGTACGGTCTGACGATATTTTATCAGCTTTTTCTGTTTCAGGATAATTTCTTCTCCCGATGGCTGAAAGTCCTCGATTTCCGGGAAAAAGCGATAAACCGCGCCGATCAGGAGCAGCAGCGCGCCGGCGGTCAGTATGTATTTTCTCTCTTTATTCATTGTCCTCGGTTTTCATTCCTTCGATTTTCATGCCGATTCTGAAATGCTCTTTGCCGTCCTGTTCTTTGGTAATGGTGGATAGAAATACTACATCATTAAAAAAAGGCGAGGATTCCAGCACCGGAATCAGTTCGGATGCCGCATCGGCATATCCGTCTATTTCTATGCCTTTTTTTGAAAATGTGAAATCTCTGATCCATGCTTTTTCAGGAATAATCTGAGTCAGTTCTTTGAGAATATCCGGAACCGGAACCCGCTCGTTGCGGAGTTTCGTCAGATAATCCAGCCGTTCTTCCAGTGTTTTCGCATTTTCCTGCATCCGGTCAATATTGATAATTTCGCTTTTCAGACGATTCATTTCAGCATCCAATTCTTTCACAGTCAGCCGCTGCTTCAGAATATGACTTCCGCCCCAGACAATGCCCGACAAAAAGGTCAGAGTCAGTAAGGCAATCATCATATAACGACCTGTCTGTCCGGTTTTTTTTCTTAATTCTTCCGGGACCAGATTTATCTCAAGCAGCGTTTTCTTCAGTCCTCTTAACCCGAGCCCGAATGCCGGAAACAACTCCCGCGAAGGAATGCCGATTTTGGAAAGTCCGGGGAAATATTTGTCTCCATCGGCTTCTGTTTTCAGAATACCGAGGATATCTTTGTCTGATCCCAAATTCTGTTTTCCCGCTGTGTATGCCAGACAATTTACCAAGGCTGTGGAACGCGGTTCTATGCTGCAAACACCGCCTTTCAGTACGGCTGAAATATCCAGATAAGGCGCGAGAACGCTCTTTTTTACCACAACCAAAAGTAATTTCAAACGATTTTTTTCTTTATTTTCAGAAAGAATCTGATAATCGAAGCAGATATCCTCCTGAGACAAGGGAATATATTTCTCCATTTCATACTTTAGCGTTGACCGGAGATTTTCTTTTACAGCCAGCGGAAATTCAATATCTCTGAACATCACGGATTCCGAAGGGATTCCGATAAAAACTGTTGCAGAAGGAATCCGATGCTCTTCGATGAAATCCGTAAACAAGGCTCTGACAACACCCAATTTTTCTTTTGATGTTTTGTCTTTTTCCAAAGAATAAACAGCATGGTCCCTTAGTGTCACGCCTCTCAGGGATGTTTTCAGATATGCCATAATCACGCTGTCGGATTTTATCTCAATGCCGATACTGTTCACTCTGTCCCTCCTAATCGTAGGGGCATGTCGGCGACATGCCCTTACAACCCGCTGTCTGAACTGGGATTTTCAGGATTAAAGGATTTTCAGGATTTTTCGTCCGAATGTTCGGGCATCGTAGGGGCATATCGGCGACATGCCCTTGTTTCCGAACCGACATATCTTTTAAAACCGATCTGTCCGGATGTCATCAGGGGCACGCCGCCGGCGATGCCCCTACAATTCGGTGTGACCGGGCATCGTAGGGGCATATCGGCGACATGCCCTTGTTTCCGAACCGACATATCTTTTAAAACCGATCTGTCCGGATGTCATCAGGGGCACGCCGCCGGCGATGCCCCTACAATTCGGTGTGACCGGGCATCGTAGGGGCATGTCGGCGACATGCCCTTGTTTCCGAACCGACATATCT
>DYRK01000440.1:0-3302 GCA_020718785.1 Desulfatirhabdium butyrativorans
AATGCCATCACCAGCACCAATACAAAAAAACAAAGTTTTTTTAAAGAATCTGATTGAAACACCGAGAGTTTCATTGATAACCTCCTTATTTTAAAGAGACAATTTAAAAATTTCAGAAAACTTCAATCCGGTCACAAGCCCGCTGTTTCTTCAGCATTGCAGACCCGAATATTTTATAATCAAATCTATATTCAAGCTCCCGGCTGAAGTTTCCGGGCAATTTCTACGGCTTTTTCATGTTCTCCTTTCTGTCTGCCTTGCTGCAGACCTTGTTCCAAGGTTAAGGGAAATTTCAATATCCCGGATTTCTTTATTGCCGGTCAGATTCGGGACAGCATTTAAAAACGAAATGAGAATTTCTTTTTTATCCTCGCTGCCGAATTTTTTTAAAGGCAACATCATTTTTCCGGCTGGCAAATTTCATGGCGAAAATTCTCTGTTTTCTTGCGAATGCAGAACTCCGTGTCTATAATTCGGCTGCCTAATTCATATAATATTTAACATAAAAATACTATATATTAAAAAGAATAAGACCATGTCAAGGAAAATTTTGAGAAAAGACAAAAAATTATTCCAAGACACCGCGTCAATACCATTAAATTAAGGGGCTTAAAACAGACGCAAGCCGTTTTGTCTCTGTTTCAGCAGATCGGTCTGAAAAATTGTCCGGTAGTGTGGGGGCGGAATTGAAAGTTCGATAAAAGCTGCGGGGTTTCGGTCCGGGAACCGGGAATATTCAGCGGATCGGAAAATTTTTGCGGAGTGAAAAAATGAAGCGGGGCGAAATGGAGGGATACACCCGCGGCGTGTCCCTGCAAAACTTTTCGATATTCAGCAGATCGAAAGTTTTCCCGAAATGCTCGGAAATGCCCCCTTGGGATTGACAAATCCCAAACATCTCGGCGGATTTGTCAATCCGCCGGGAGCAGCCCGGGAGCATTCTCAATCTGCTGATATTTACTGACTGAGCGAATACTTTGCCAGCAGACTGTCTTTCCAATATGTATTTTCGGGATTTGAAAAGAAAATCTTGAAAAGTTCAAGACTTTCTTTGCGTAAAATATTGGAAATAATCGGAATCTGATGATTCCGGTACAGCGGGGTGAACACGCTCAGATCGCATAATGTTCCTCCTCCCATCACATCTTCGTAAGCATAGACGATTTCTCCGATGCCGCTCAACATAATCGCGCCGAAACACATGAGACAGGGTTCCAATGTGGAAAAAAGCGTTATCTTTCCACGGTCTATTTTTCTTTGCATATTGCCGAGCTGTCTCAGAGCGAGGATTTCGGCATGGTCAATTTCATTGACAGCCGCTCCTGTGCTGCTTGCCCGCGAACTGGCGGCAATAATTCTGTCTTTATAGACCAGCACGCAGCCCACGGGAAATTCCCCCTTACGCAGAGCTATTCTTGCCTGCTCCAGAGCTTTCTGCATGAAGTATTTATGATCCATTTTCCAACCTGCATATAGTGTCATCACAAGGACAACTGCCGACAACTTCGTAAGCATAAACAATTCTGGATTCCATTTCAGCCCGCTTTGCCGGAACCGGGTCAAAATGTTTATCCCGAACCATCCGAATCAGTTCGGATTTCGAAGGCACAGCGTCAAGTCCGGATGCAATCACCTTTCCGGAATCCGCGTCTATAATGTCCGCGTCTTCGCCGTTTGTCGCTACAGCAAAGGGAATCTGATAAGGAACCAGAATCCTTGATGCAGCCAATACGGGGCGATGCCGCGTCACCAGAGAACCGGGACCGTATTTGACGATCATGCAGACCCTGCCGCCTTCCTGTTCCTGAGAACCGCGGGATAAGGTGATTTTAAAATCAACCTTTATAATTGCCTTTTGATTTCCTGCACTTACATGAAGATCACACCGGGGAACGATCTCGCTTTTCAGATAGCCTTTTTTTTCAACCAGCAGACGCGCAAGTTTCTGCCGGTACCGTTCATCATGGGTATCTGTAAGGATTTCACCGGTGATAAAATCACTGAGTTCGCCAAGTATAAGATGATGTCCTCCGCTCATAATGCCTCTTATAAAAAAGGATTTCCGACTTGTAAAGTGTAAAATACTTCTTTACAATTAAGTATGCCTGTGAAACAATAATCGTTTCGGACGGATGTCCGAACAGCAGCCGGCATCCGGAACCAAGTAGCAAGTACCAAGTAGCAAGTGCCAAGTACCCAGTACCCAGTACCCAGCAGCCAGCAGCCGAATACCTATGCCTATCCGAGAAGAATTTGAAAAACGTGAAAAAAGCTTTATATCCTCTTTCGGATGTCGGGTTTCGGATTCACGGGGCCGTCAGAAAGCAGAAGCCCCCTGTCCCATCCGAACCGATTTCCAGTTAGACAGGGACCGTATTGTTTATTCGAATGCTTTCAGGCGTCTGAAACATAAAACACAGGTGTTTCTGTCGCCTGTGGGAGATCAGTACCGAACCCGTCTTACTCATACGCTGGAAGTGGCACAGATGGCAAGAACAATCGCACGTGCCATGCGTCTGAACGAAGACCTGACCGAAGCTGTGGCCCTGGGACATGATCTCGGACATACGCCATTCGGTCACAGCGGGGAAACCGCGCTCAAAGAAATATTTTCGGAAAGCTTTGCCCATAACGAACAAAGTCTGCGCGTAGTGGATGTTCTGGAAAACATGGGCAGAGGGCTTAATCTGACATTCGAGGTCCGTGACGGAATCCTGAAACATTCCAAAGGCTACGGAAAAATTATCCCGGATGATCCCGATGAACAGCCCTGCACGGTCGAGGGAAGAGTGGTGCGCGTTGCCGACATTATGGCATACCTGAACCATGATCTCGACGATGCTGTAAGAAGCCGCGTTATCCGGCCCGGACAGGTGCCTGATTCCTGTGTGAAAGTTCTCGGAGCCACTCATTCTGAACGCGCCACAGTCATGATGCAGGATATTATCTTTTCAAGCAAAGTCTGTGACGGGGAATTCAGGCTGCTGATGAGCGATCACATCTATTCTGCCATGACCGAACTGAGAGCATTCCTCTATGAAAATGTTTATCGCTCCCCGGTAGTGCATGAAGAGTTTGTGAAAGCAAAAAAAATTCTCTCCGAACTCTATGTCCGGCTGCTGAATGACCCGAAAATGATCAGAGAAGAACTTGTCCGCATCGAACTCGCCGATTCCGCTTACAAAGATAAGGATCAGCCTGATGAGCGAGTGGTCTGCGATCTGATTTCAAGTATGACCGACAGGTATGCCCTGAATCTTTACGCGGCGATTTTTTTTCCCTCACCCTTTGTTTAAGATATC
>DYRK01000440.1:3402-4971 GCA_020718785.1 Desulfatirhabdium butyrativorans
ATAATAAAACAAATCGGTTCCGATCCCGAATTGCCCACATAGTCGGACAGTTGATGGCAGAAAAAATCATTTATCAGGAAGAACTCGATACAGCAGAAACAGTTGTATATCTGACAGATGTGATGTCGGAATTGTCAGCAGAGGAATTTGACAAAATGTCGGATGAAAACCTCAGACAGTGCCTCAGAAAGCTGATGTCATTGCACATGGCAGCAGGTATGCTAAACGATCTGAGTCAGGATCAGATCAGAAGATTCGATGAAGCTGCGGCTGGAATCTGATAATGACTTATCTTATGGATACCAATGCGGTTTCTGCTATTTTGAAACAAAATGAAAAAATTTTGAACCGGACGGAGAAAGCGGAACGGGAGCGGAAAGAAATTTTTATCAGTGCGATAACGTACTATGAAATCAGGCGGGGGCTTCTGGCGGTGAATGCCGCGCGTAAGACCGAAATTTTCGAAGCCTTTTGCGAAGATCATGGAATTTTGGAGATAGACAAACGTCTTATTCCCGACAAGGCTGCCGGAATTTATGCCGACTTGAAACAGCAGGGTGAAATTCTTGAGGATTCGGATATTCTGATTGCAGCAACCGCACTTGTCCGTGATCTGATTCTTGTCACGGATGACAGACATTTCAAGCGTATTCCCGGACTGATAACTGAAAACTGGCAACGACAAAGCGAATAAGAGACATTCAGGTCGGGCGGATGATATATATGGAATATGGCGGATTTTCGACTGAAAACTGGCGGAACTTCTCAAAGCGTCTGAGCAGTCTGTACGCGGAAATGGACAGACAATATCAGACTGCCTCGGACTGTTACGGATTTCAATGTGCCGGATGCAGAAACAACTGCTGTCTCACGCGCTTTTACCATCATACATTTTCAGAATATTTTTATCTTTCGGAAGGATACGGCAGGCTCAGTCCCGAAGAGCAGTTATCCGTAAAGCAGAAAGCAGCACAGGTTTGTGAAAAAACCGCCGATGCAGACAAAAACAGCCTGCCGGTACGCCTGATGTGTCCTTTGAATTCAGGCGGCTTATGTCTTTTGTATGCCTATCGTCCCATGATATGCAGGCTGCACGGAATATCTCATGAGTTCCGGCAGCCCGGCGGAACTGCGGTTTACGGTCCGGGATGTGAGGAATTTGAGCGTAAGGCTGCCGGAAAAGCATATTTCAGATTTGACCGGACGCGTTTTTATTTTGAAATGGCAGGATTGGAAAGAGAATTGAAACAGTCGCTCGGTATTGAGGAAAAATTCAAAATGACTGTTGCCGAGATGTTTAACTATACTCAGCAGATCGAAAAGGTTCCCGAAATGCCCGCCTGGGATTGACAAATCCCAGGCATTTCCGGCGCCGAAGGATAAAAATGACCGTCAATCCGCCGGGAGCGGCAGGGAGGCATTTTCGATCTGCTGATACTGCCCGATGACATAACTTGCGCTTTTGACCTCTGCCGTAAAACGGCTTTGCAAGCCGTTTGTGTCTGTTCCGGCAAAAGAGAAACGATTTGGAAAATCGTTTTCTCGTTCCCAAGCCCCGGCTTGGGAACG
>DYRK01000039.1:0-8543 GCA_020718785.1 Desulfatirhabdium butyrativorans
CTCGTCTGACAAAATTATGGCATCTCGATCTCTCGGATAATCGCCTGAGCGGTCCAATGCCCGAACTGAGTGCGCTGAAAGATTTGAAAGAAGTTCATCTGAATAACAATCAACTCACCGGGGCAATCCCTGATCTGAGCAAACTGACCATTCTTGAAAAACTCAATCTGAATAACAATCAACTGACCGGTTCCATACCCGCTGCTCTGAATACCTTGACGAAGTTGACCGAACTGAATTTGTTCAGCAATCAACTGAGCGGAGAGATTCCCGATCTGAGTGCGCTGACCGGTTTGCCGAAACTCAATCTGTCTAACAATCAATTGACCGGTTCCATACCTGCCAATCTGAATACCTTGACGGCGTTGACTGAACTCGATCTGTCCGCCAATCAACTGACCGGTAATATACCTTCTCTGAATCCTGCTTTACAGCGGCTTGAGTTGGCTGATAACCAATTGACTGGAACTCTTCCAGCCAGTTTAAATACGCTTGCTGATTTATGGCGTCTGAATCTGCAAAACAATCAGTTGAGCGGAAATATCCCTGTATTGAATTCCTTGACCAATTTGGCGGATTTATGGCTGTCCGGCAATAAATTAGAGGGAGTCATTCCGGATTTGAGTGCTTTGGAAGATTTGCGGAGTCTCAATTTATCCGATAATCGCCTGAGCGGCGATATTCCTCCTTCTCTGAGTACATTGTCTTCTCTGGGCAATATAGATGCGGGCTATAACCGATTAACAGCTTCTGACCAGCAGCTTATTGATTTTTTAAATAAAAAAAGTCCCAAATGGGCAAATACCCAGACTGTTCCTCCCGAAAATCTAAATGCGATTCCTCTGTCAATGACTAGTGTTCAACTCTCATGGTCGCCGATTCGATACATGTCAGATGGCGGATATTACCGAATCAAATACGCTGCTACGCCCGGCGGACCCTATACAGATGCAGGTACTACCGATAACAAAACAGCAAAGGATTATGAGGTTGCGGGACTGTCACCCGGAACCTATTATTTCGTAGTGGAAACCTTCACGCCTGCTCACGGGGATCAGCAGAGCGATCTCACCAGCGAACTGAGCAAAGAATTGGAATTCGAATTCACCGGAATGCCTGAAATCAGTGTAACAAATCCCGATGATACTGAAATTCCGCTTAACGGCAAATATGATTTCGGCACCGCTCTGCTCGGCACGCCGGTTTTTGCGACCTTTACTATTGAAAATACGGGCAATGCGGATTTGATTCTGACAGAACCGACAACTTTGCCCGAAGGATTCACGCTGTCGAAGTCTTTCGGAACGACCACGGTAGCTCCCTCTGCTTCTACTACATTTGAAGTTCAGCTTAATGATGCGCTTGGGACATTTGAAGGAACGCTTTCTTTTGCAAATAATGACAGCGATGAGAATCCTTACGCGTTCACAATTTCCGGCACGGTAAAGCCCAAGCCGGAACCGGAAATTGCGGTATCGTCTGATAGTTCGGATGTTCCGGATGACGGTAGTATCAGTTTCGGGGAAGTCATTATCGCTAATCCGATTACAAAAACCTTTACGATCAGCAATAGCGGAACGGCTGCGCTCACGGTGGGTTCTCCATCTATACCGGAGGGATTCAGTCTGGTCGGCGAATTCCCGGAAATGATTGCAGTGGGTGAATCCGCTGATTTTCAGCTTCGGCTTACCGCCGCGGCAGTCGGCGCATTCAAGGGCGAATTTCAATTTGATACGAATGATTCGGATGAAAATCCTTATCAATTTACTATTACCGCTACAGTAAAGCCCGAACCGGAGCCTGAGATATCTGTTTCAACAGATAGTATCAATATTCCGGACGGCGGGAATTTCGATTTCGGAGAAGTTGTTATCGGCACTCCCATCACTAAAAGCTTTACTATCAGCAATAGCGGCACGGCTGCGCTCACGGTGGGTTTCACCCTTCCTGCGCCGGATGGATTCAGTCGGATCGGTACATTCCCGGACACTATTGCGGCAGGCGGTTCAGGCAGTTTTCAGATTCAATTGGATGCCAAAATTACCGGCACTTTTGAAGGCATTATTCAGTTCGACACCAATGATAAAGACGAGAATCCTTACAACTTCAGCATCAAAGGCAAAGTAAACCCTGAGCCGGAACCCGAAATTGCCGTATTTGACGGAAACACTGAAATTCCGAACAACGGCAGCGTTGATTTCGGTTCAACGCTGATTGCCGTACCTGTGAATAAGACATTTACCGTCAGAAATACAGGAACAGATGTGCTGAAATTGAGTCATATTGTGATTCCGACAGGTTTTACGCTGATCGGTGTATTCCCGGAAACTATTGCAGCCGGCGAGACAGGCGGTTTTCAGATTCAACTCAATGCCGCAGCCGAAGGCACAGTTAGCGGCACGCTTGAGTTTGATACTAACGATAGGGATGAAAATCCCTGCAAATTCACGCTCAGAGGAACGGTAAACCCGGAAGCTGTTCCGGAAATCGAAATATCAGTCGGCAGTACAGATATCCCGAATAACGGCTCGGTCAGTTTCGGAACTACTGTGGTCGGGAAGCCGGTAATAAAGACTTTTACGATCAGCAATACCGGCACGGCTGCGCTAACGGTGGGTTTGACCCTTCCTATGCCGGATGGATTCAGTTTAGTCGGCACACTCCCGAATACTATAGCGGCAGGCGATTCAGGCAGTTTTCAGATTCAATTGGATGCCACAATTGACGGGATATTCAGCGGCACATTTCAGTTTGACACAAATGACCAGGATGAAAACCCGTATCGCTTCAAGCTGACAGGAACGGTAAATATAGTCACAGAGCCGGAAATCGAAGTATGGGAAGATTCTGTTGAGATTCCGGATGCCGGAAAGTCAAACTTCGGCGTGACCGATGTGGGAAGTCCTGTAGTCAAAAGTATTACTATCAAAAATATTGGAACAGCGGTTCTGGAACTCAGCAAAATCAATCTGCCGGAAGGATTCGGCTTAGTCGGAACCTTTCCGAAAACAATTGCCGTTGGCGGTTCGGACAGTTTCCGGATTCGGCTCGATGCGGACACAGACGGCAAATTTATCGGCACGCTCAGGTTTGTCACCAATGACTCGGATGAAAACCCATATAATTTCACTCTCAGAGGCATCGTGAACCCTGAGCCGGAACCGGAAATCGAGGTGTGGGAGAGCAGTGCTGAAATTCCGGACAGCGGAACCGTCGGTTTCGGAACCACGGTTATCGGCAGTTCAGGGATTTTGAAGTCATTTACGGTTAAAAACACTGGAACAGCCGAATTGACGCTGGATAGTCTTGCTTTGCCGAAAGGCTTCAGTCTGATAGGAACATTTCCGGAAACGGTTGCTACGGGCAATACGGACGATTTTCAGGTTCGGCTCAATGCTGACACGCTCGGCGTATTTGAAGGAACGTTGCGCTTTGATACTGATGACTCAGATGAGAATCCCTATAATTTTACTGTCAAAGGAACAGTAAACCCGGAACCTGCGCCGGAAATCGAGGTATTTGACGCTACGGTCGGAATTCCGGATGGCGGCACTGTGAATTTCGGCAGTACAATATTCGGACTGCCTATTATCAAAGCATTTGCGGTTAAAAATGCAGGAACGGCAGTTCTGACTCTCGGCGATCTCGAATTGCCGGAAGGATTCGAACAGGTCGGTGATTTCCCTGATACGGTTCCGGCGGGTCAGTCCTCGCTGTTTCAGGTTCGGCTTAAAGCCGATAGGTCGGCTATTTTTGAAGGAACACTGCGCTTCGAGACGAATGACGACAATGAAAATCCCTATAATTTTACGGTCAAAGGCACGGTGAACCCTGAGCCGGAGCCGGAAATCAAGGTATGGGATGACGGTACGGAGATTCCGAACAATGATGCGGTCGGCTTTGGAACAACGACTGTCGGAGTTCCTGCCACAAAGACCTTTACTATCAGAAATACGGGAATGGCATACCTGAATCTAAGATATCCTGAACTGCCCGAAGGTTTCAGTCTTGTCGGAACCTTTCCCACAGATGTTGCCGCGGGAGGTACGGATGAATTTCAAATTCGGCTCAATGCGGCTGCGGTCGGTACTTACACGGGCATTTTCCGATTCTACACAAATGACAGAGATGAATCACCATATAGTATTACGATATCCGGATCAGTAAACCCGCAACAGGAGCCGGAAATTGAGGTGTCTGACAATGGCAAAGATATCCCGGACGGCGGTACAGACGATTTTGGTACTGCTGTTACTGGTATTCCTCTGACAAAAACCTTTACGATCAGAAATACGGGAATCGGAGTTCTGAATCTCGCTAATCTTGAATTGCCGGATGGTTTCACTCTTAGCGATACTTTTCCGAAAACCGTTGCCGCACAAGGCAAGGACAGTTTTCAGATTCGACTCGATGCCTCGGTTATCGGGATTTACGACGGTATTCTCAGCTTTGTCACCAATGACAGCAATGAGAATCCATACAATATCCGTGTCTATGCCTCGGTGCTGGCTGAAGCTGCGCCGGAAATTGTCGTATCTGATAACGGGACAGATATTCCGAATGGCGGCACAGTCAGTTTCAATAGTACAACTATCGCTCATCCTGTCACAAAAACCTTTACGGTAAGAAATACGGGAACATCGCTATTGACGCTTTCCGATCTCCATGTGCCGGAAGGCTTTGTTCTTCTTGATGCCTTTGCGGACAGTATTGCTCCGGACGGCACAGACAGTTTTCAGATTCAGTGCAAAGCCGCAAGCGTCGGAGAGTTTGAAGGTATTCTCCGATTTAATACTAACGACAAAGACGATAATCCATACCATTTCACTCTGAAAGGAAAGGTTCTGCCGAAACCTGAGCCGGAAATCGAGTTGCTGGAGGACAGTATAAGGATTTCTAACCACGGCACGGTCAGTTTCGGAAGTACGACTATCAGAACACCTGTCACAAAAACCTTTACGATCAGAAACATCGGCACGTCAGTTCTGGAAATCTCAGGACTCGTATTGCCGGATAGTTGCAGTCTCATCAGCACTTTTCCGAATACTGTTGCAGCGGGCGGCACAGACAGTTTCCAGATTCGGTTTAATGCCGATACTGTCGGCACATTCGAGGTATTGCTTGAATTTGCTACAAATGACAGCGATGAACATCTTTTCTATGTGACACTTTTCGCAACAGTTCTGCCGGAGCTTTCACCGGAAATCGAACTATGGGAGAACAATACGGAGATTCCGGTTTCCGGGCATGTTGATTTCGGCAAAACGCGGATCGGAACACCTGTCACAAAGACTTTCACCGTAAAAAATACAGGAGATATTGCGTTAGAACTCGGAGCCGTAGGACTGCCGGCAGGCTTTGATCTGATCGGCACATTTCCTCACAGTGTTGCTCCGGGCGGAGCAGACAGTTTCCAGATTCGCCTGAATGCCGATAGCTCCGGCATATTTACCGGATCGCTTGAATTTGATACTAATGATGCTGACGAAAACCCTTACAGGCTTATCGTCACCGGCGCAGTGAATGCCGTTCCGGCAATCATCGGGCAGTATCAGCTCACAATACAGGAAGATACAGAACTGAGCGATATTCTGAACTATCTGACCGTGAGCGATCCGGATAATGTATTTCCGGATGACTTCAGCCTGACTGTCCGGGAAGGAGAAAATTACACCCTATCGCCCTTAGTTGCGGATATCCACAATACTGCCTCTGTAGTATCAGGCGATATTGACAAGGACGGGGACATTGATCTGATTACGGGCAATGACGGCGAACCGAACCGCTTATATCTTAACAACGGAACGCGTAATCCGTTCAGAGGCGTGACCGGTGCTGATATTGCGTCGGACAGTTATCATACCCGCTCGGTCGTGCTGGGAGATATTGACGGAGACGGCGATCTCGATCTGATTGCCGGAAATGACGGCGGCGGTAATCGTCTCTATCTCAACAATGCAACAGGCAATCTGTTCAAAGACCTTATCGGCATAAACGTAAACATTACTACGGATAATTATCTGACACAGTCGCTTGCATTGGGCGATATTGACGGAGACGGTGATCTTGATCTGATTGCCGGAAATGACGCTGCACCTAACCGCTTA
Source organism: Desulfatirhabdium butyrativorans (assembly GCA_020718785.1). Classification (GTDB taxonomy): domain Bacteria; phylum Desulfobacterota; class Desulfobacteria; order Desulfobacterales; family DYRK01; genus DYRK01. The sequence goes on from DYRK01000039.1 coordinate 6,108, forward strand.
TATCTGAATAACGGAACCCCCAATCCTTTCAGAGATATCAGAGGCAGAGATATTACTGCGGACAGTTATCCTGCCCGCTCGGTAGTGCTGGGCGATGTTGACGGAGACGGCGATCCGGATCTGATTGTCGGCAATGATGGGAAACCCAACCGTCTCTATCTCAATAACGGCACGGATGATCCGTTTGACGATATCAGCGGCATAAATATTTCGGGAGATAGTTATTCTACACGTGTTGCAGTGTTAAGTGATGTTGACAGCGACGGCGACCTCGATCTGATTATCGGCAATGACAGCGAATCCAACCGCCTCTATCTCAATAACGGCACAGAAAATCCCTTTGACAGCGTTGCAGGCAAAGAGATTACAGCAGATATTCGTAATACCAGGTCGCTGGTTTTGGGCGATGTGGACGGGGACGGCGATTCGGATTTGATTGTCGGAAACGAAGGCAAACCCAGCCGTCTCTACCTAAATAACGGCACAGATGATCCCTTTGACCGTGTCACCGGAACGGATATTATGACAGGCTCTGAGCATACAGCCTCACTAATCCTGACGGATGCAGATGCGGACGGCGATCTTGATCTGACAGCCGGTAACACTGATTCTCCGAATTGTATCTATCTGAATAACGGCACGCAGAATCCTTTCCGTGATGTCATAGGTGCAGATATCGGAATGTCCGCGTCTGATACCACAGGGAATAGTATTATTCCATTGCCGGATTTTAACGGTGAGCTTATCGTTCCGATAACAGTCAATGACGGAATTGATGAGAGCAATCTGTTCTATCTCAATGTCCATGTCGCAGCAGTCAATGATCCGCCAGTGATTACTGGTCAGAATCCCTTAATCACAAAGCAGAAACCTTTTGTCACTACGGAACGAACTGCTCTGACCTTTTCGCTCAGGGATTTGACTGTCGCAGACCCGGACAATCGCTATCCGGAGGATTTTACACTGAAACTACGGAAAGGTGAAAATTATACGGTTGACGAGACTGCGATCATTCCTGCGCCCGGTTTTACCGGGATGCTGACTGTAGCTGCGTCAGTCCATGACGGGAGCGACGAGAGTAATCTCTTTGATCTCGAAGTCATAGTCGCACCCAAAGAGACGCCGAAAAATGAGACACCGGTTATTACGGGACAGAAATCTTTGACTACACCAGCGGAAACATCTCTGACGATTACCTTGAATGATCTGACAGTGACAGACCCGGACAATCGTTATCCGGATGATTTCACCTTGACGGTTCTGAAAGGAGATAACTACGAAGTTTCGGGAAATACCGTCATTCCGGCATCCGGATTCAGCGCTGCACTGAAAATTCCGGTGATTGTGAGCGACGGCGCAGACGAAAGCCCTGTTTTTCATCTGACTGTCAGCGTCCGTTTCGACTCGGACGGTGACGGAATGCCGGACAACTGGGAACTGAAATTCGGTCTTGATCCTGCTGTAAATGATGCGGACGGGGATTCGGATGAAGACGGATATTCCAATCTCGAAGAATATCTTTACGGAAGCGACCCTGCCGATAGTCATTCTACCCCGCAGATACCCGCAAGCCATGCAGGAGAAGATCAGACTGCGGAAGAAGGAACTACGATAGAATTAGACGGCTCTGCTTCTACATCTCCGAACAGAATTTCCGCGTATTCATGGATACAGACAGATGGCATTCCTGTCACGCTGTCCGACATGAGTGATCCGAAACCGACTTTTGTCACACCATGCGTTGACGCTTACGGCTCGGTTCTGACTTTTGAACTGACAATAACGGACGGAAAGGATTTTCAGGCAAGCGATGAAGTGAAAATCACTGTCAGAGACAACGGCATCACAGAGTTTCCGGATAATGTGCTGTCTTTCATCACTGCTACCGGAGACCATGCAGGCATTCGGATTCTCAAGGGCGGAAATCTTGTCGGCTTATATACGCTTCTTTCCGACACCATACCTGAGACAAAATACAAGCCGGGTGATCTCCTGTACGGGCTGATCGAGATACACATCAAGGTTGCAGACAAAGGCGGCAGTGCCACAGTAGTGATTTATCTCCAGTCACCGGCTCCGAATGACTACCGATGGTATCAATATGATTCGGGATTTGGCTGGTCAGACATAGGCGCAGCCGCTGTTTTCAATGGTACGAGAGATCGGATAACTCTTACTCTGACCGACGGCGGAAGCGGGGATGACGACGGGCTTGCGAATGGCTTTATCACCGGCATTTACGGACTCGGAAGCCTTCCTGCATCTGCCGATACATCTGATGACGGAGGAGGAAGCGGCTGTTTTATTACTACCGCAGCATATTCCGGATCATATTTCGGCGGAGTGGGATTCATAGCCTTCATTTTTACCTTTTTGTTGATAATCGCTCTGCCGCTTTGCCGCAGACCGAGATGAGATTTGCAAGTGTGTTCCCAA
>DYRK01000039.1:8643-20070 GCA_020718785.1 Desulfatirhabdium butyrativorans
AATCGCTCTGCCGCTTTGCCGCAGACCGAGATGAGATTTGCAAGTGTGTTCCCAAGCTGGGGCTTGGGAACAAGGGAAAAGCCGGGGCTTGGGAACAAGGGAAAAGCCGGGGCTTGGGAACAAGGGAAAAGCCGGGGCTTGGGAACAAGGGAATGGGAAACAGGAGGAGTGCTAAAATTTCATTTCAGCACTCCTCCTTAACTTAATGGCATGGAAGCTGAGGCTTTGGAACGATGGGGGGGATAAAGAAGTCTGAACAAAAGGAGGAGGAAAACACTATGCAATATGAGAAATCAGATAATGCAATACGCCTCATAAACATTACTATAAAGATTTTCATTCTGTCTGTTTTTATTTTTATCCACAATGAATCCGGAGTGTTCGCAGAATGGACCGCGTTGTCGAGGGAAGAGGCTGATGCAAAGCTTGCTGATGAATTCAAATGGCTTCACGCAGAAGCTGTTGATATAACAGATATAGCTACAAAAATAGGAATGGATGCAGACCTGGTTCCGGGAATGGTGACAGTGCTGAACGGGGAAGAATTGGAAAGAAGAGGCATACGCACAGTAGCGGAAGCCATGCAACTGATACCGGGTATGGAGACATCTGCGGATCCCATTGTCCGGGGAATCGGTAAAACTTTTTCATCCGGCAAGATCAAAATGCTGTTGAACAGTACGCCTCTGAATGCAACTATGGACGGCGGTGTCATCCCTATCTATTGTATACCTGTGGAGCAGATCGAAAGGATAGAATTCATACGGGGCCCGGGTTCTGCCCTGTACGGCAACTGGGCATATCTGGGGGTGATGAATATAGTTACGCGGGAGTCGGGAAACCGTGTGTTCGGGCGATACGGCAGTTTTGATGCACGCTACGGCGGAGGCATATTTTCCTGCACCGCTTTTGACGGGGATTTCAAGGGCAGTCTTAATATTGCCGCATGGGAAAGAGATTTGGCAGGAGTCAAAGCCGGACCCGATTCTCTTTACGGGACAGATAATGAAGGCGTGTCTCAGGCTCCCGGGACTGTGAATGATTCGCGTCAAAGTACTTCCGCTTTTCTGAAACTGGACTACAAAGAGATTTCTTTACTGACGCAGTATATTTCCAATGATGTCGGCACAAGATTCGGTATGGCAGACGCACTTCCGCCGCCGAATGATCAACGTATCGAAATCAATGAACACCATGTTTCGGAGATAAGATGGCATCCGGAGATATCGGCGATACTGAAATTGAATTTCAACTTAGGGTGGAAGCAGTACCTGTTCGACAGGGATGACGCCTATATCTATCCGCCGGGCTTTGCCATATATGAAGACGGTCTGATCGTGGGACCTCATTATGAGGAACGGGAACTGTTCGGCGGCATGGACATCCTTTGGAAAGGATGGAACCGCCACACGCTGCTTCTGGGAATGGAATACGATCAGAGCAATATCACAGATGTATGGGTGGATGCAAACTATCATCCGGTGACCGGCGAGCCGTTTCCCTCTGTCCGGCGTCTGACAGGAGACGACAACTGGCTTGATGAAGATAAGCACCGGAGCATCTTCAGCTTTTTTATTCAGGATCAGTTTGACATCTCAGACCGTTTTGCATTGACTACAGGTCTGCGATACGATTATTATGATGACATCGATGACAGACTCACGCCGAGGATAGCCGGCGTGTTTCAGGCATCTGAAAAGCATATTTTCAAAGCCCAGTATGCAGAGGCATTCCGCCCGCCGGCTTTCACAGAAATGTATGCCATGAACAATCCGGTAATTAACGGATCCCCTGATACTGCTCCCGAAACTGTCAAAACATGGGAATTGGAATATATTTACAAACATCCCCGTGCTGTCGGCAGGATCACGCTGTTTTTCTCGCAATTGGAGGACCTGATTGTTTATGAGAAGGGGAAATATGCCAACAGCAAAGAGGGAATCGAAACCCAGGGGGCTGAAGTGGAATTGAAATGGAATATTCTTCCGTCTCTTGTTGCAGATGCTAATCTCTCATATAGCGATACTAAAGATAAAAACACAGACACGGCAGTTGACGGATCATCGGAATGGCTTGGAAACATCGGGTTCATGTATCAGCCTGTAAAAGACTATGTTTTGTCTCTCAGGTTCCGGCATGTGGGAAAACGCAACAGGCCCGAAGACGACCCCCGCCCTTCTCTGTCCGGCTACGACACTGTGAATTTCTCAGCCGGCGTCGAAAATCTGTTCACGGACAGACTCACGCTTCGTGCAGGAGTCAAAAACCTTTTTGATGAAGATGTCCGTGTCCCCTCTTCTTACCCCGGATACATAGAGGACTATCCTATGCCGGGCCGCGAATGGTGGATACAGGTTTCATACACATTTTGAAGTGAGAAGTGAGGAGCAGCAATGACTGAAAAAAGCATACCTAAGCGTTTCCCTGCGCCTATGAACGATCAGGGGCTTTTCGGGGGCCGGTTTATCGGCGATATGCTGATTCATTGTATTATCTCATTCGAGGGGCAGACAGATGAAAACCGCATGGCAGAAGCTGTAAAACTGAGCCTTGACGCAGAGCCGGTACTCGGATGCCGCTTTGTTGCACAGGGATGGCGGATGTATTGGGAAGGCCGGACAGACTCATATATTCCCGGAATTTTCAGTTTCATGAAAACCGAAAACATTGAAGAGGAAATCCTCCGCTTTCTGCTCACACCCTCTGATCCATGCAAAGACCCTTTAGTGCAGGTTCTGCTCCTTCGCTCAGAAAGCGACAGTCTTTGCATCAAAGTCAGTCACGTAGTAGCAGACGCGGGGGGAGTCAAAGACTATGCCTATCTGCTGGCTTCTATGTATCGGAATCTCGGCGATAATCCCGGATACAGACCCGAACCCAATCTGAACGGCAGCCGCAGTATGCGTCAGGTCGGCAGGCAGTTCGATTTCACAGACAATCTGAGGATTCTCCGGCGGACCTTCCGTGATCTGAAAAGTTCTGTCAGGCCCGGAGATTGCAGCCTGCCCTTAATCAAGGGGGATAACTGTGACCGGACTTTTATAATCCGCAAAATTCATTCCGATCTGTTCCGCTCGGTCAAAGATTACGGACGCAGACAAGGCTCCACGATAAACGATGTCCTTCTGACGGCTGTTTTTCGGGCTTTTTTCGATATTATCGAGCCTGATCCGGAGATTCCTTTACGCTTAGTGACAACCGCAGACCTTCGCCGTTTCCTTCCCGCAAAAAAAGCCGGGGCAATCTGCAATCTCTCAGGTGTGTTTTCTTTGCAGATGAAGCATGAACCGGAATCTGCTTTTGAGGATACTTTATCTCAGATATGCGAGCAGATGAATTTCATCAAAAACGACTTTATCGGGCTGGGAGGTCATCCTATTTTTGTACTGCCGTCTCTTCTGTTTCCGCCTTTTTGGGGGCTGCAACTGGCTGAACAGATGAGCCGTATACTGCTGCGGGGAGACAGTCATACGCCTCCGGGTTTCACCAATATGGGAGTCATTGATGCAAAAAAGCTGGTATTCGGCGGCGTGAATGTGAGTGAGGCATTTCTGACCGCACCCGTTGTTTTTTCTCCGCTTTTGCTCATCGGACTCAGCGGTTTCCGCGAGGCGATGACTTTGAGTGCCGGTTTCTGCAATGCCGGAGCAAATAAAGCGATTGTCGGGAAGTTACTCAGCCGCATAGAACAGGAATTACGAGCTTTTCAATGCCGGTAAAATATCTTACATGGGAGGATAAGTCAAATGAAAAAAATCATCATTTCAGTCCAAGACATTTCGCTGTCAGCCGAACTGAACGACAGCGCGGCGGCTCATAAAATATGGGAAGAACTGCCTGTTGAAGGGGAAGCCGATATCTGGGGTGATGAAATCTATTTTGAAATTCCGATTGATATGAATGAGGAAGCCGATGCCCGCACAGAGCTTGAAGCGGGCGATCTGGCATATTGGCCTGTGGGCAGTGCGTTCTGTATTTTTTTCGGACCCACACCTGTCAGCACGGAGGATAAAAAACCCCGCGCTGCCAGCCCGGTGAATGTCTTCGGGCGAGTGACCGGCGATGTTTCATCGCTTAGGAAAGTTCAGGGCGAAACCAAGGTCCGGGTGGAACGGGCCTGAGTACTGACGCTCAGTAGGACAAGCTGGGAAGCTTGTCCTGCAAAGCACTGCTTGATCGAAAATGCCTCCTGCCAGCTCCCGGCTGATTGACAAATCCGCCGATAAATGCTTGGGATTTGTCAATCCCAAGCGAGCATTTCGGGAGAACTTTCGATTTACTGACTATGTCAAAATTAAGGAATCAGAGAAATGAACGGAACAAATCGTGCAAGCATAAAGCCGGGTCTGCGGGTCATGATTGTACTCAAGAAAGATCAGCGCTCCGGAAAGCTGACAGAGGGAACTGTGTCGGCTGTTCTTACAAACTCTCCGACGCATCCGCACGGAATCAAAGTCCGTCTGGAAAGCGGCGAAGTCGGACGGGTTAAAGAAATATTAAATTGAGTTCGTAGTACCGCCTTTTCCTCGTTCCCAAGCCCCGGCTTGGGAACGCATCTGAGCCCGAAGCCCCGGCTTCGGGACGTCTCCCGTCACGGGAAGCCGGGGAGCCTCCCCGGCAAGTGCGTTCCCAAGCCGGGGCTTGGGAACGAGAAAAATCGCTTTGCAGTAAAACGGCTTTGCAAGCCGTTTTGTGCGCCAGTATATAAAAATTACTTTTAAAATCCGATAGGTTTCGGTTAGGAGATAAAAGACGCATGTCCGTCAAAAAAACGATGATTTCGGTCTATACACTTTCGCTGCTGATGCTGATGGTCATTGTTGTTTTAACGATTTTCGACCTACGCGGCAAAAAGACTGTAGAAAAAAAACAAGTGGAACGCTATGAATCTTACCGCTTTGTAGAATCTCTCCGACAGTATTCCGACAATCTGAACTCTTTTGCCGAATTATTTATCGTCACACTTGATTCGAAATATGAACAAGCCTATCATGAGGCGTCGGACGCGTATCATAACGATAAAAAAGTTTTTTCTCCCAGACAGTTGCGGAAAAAAATGGGCTTTACCGAAGATGAGATCAGGAAAAGCAATGAAATTGCAGAACTCCTGGATATTATGACAACCGTGCATATCACCGCCATGAACACGGCAAAAGAAAACTATGACTCAATAAAAAAAGGAAGGGATCCCGGAGAATTTCTGTCTGATGATAAATACCGCTCGGATCGTTCCCGTCTCTCGGACTGGCTCGATGCCCTTTTCAAGGATATTGAGCAGCGTATCAGCGAAACAATCAAGCTGCATTCCTTGATGAGCAGATATTTCAGCCTCATTGTCGCTGTTCTGTCCGGGATCATGGTCATGCTGATGCTCTTTTCGCTGGTGTTCATGCTGCATTCGGTGATTATGCCGCTGGAAGATATTGTTCAGGCTGCCCGTGAATTTGCAGACGGCAATTTTCACACCCGGATAACGATTCGGACACGCAACGAAACCGATGTACTGGCGGCATACCTGAACAGCGGATTCGACAGGGTGCTTGACAAAATATTCTGGTACGAATCCCTTCTGGATTCAATCCCTTTTCCAATCTCTGTCACAGACCCGGATATGGAGTGTACGTTTATCAACAAGGCTGCCGAAAGTGTCTGCGGTATCAGCCGTCCGGATTTTATCGGCAGACATTGCAGCGACTGGGGAGTTGCGATATGCAATACAGACAGATGCGGCATTGCGGGCTTGAAACGGGGAGAAATTGTTTCGGCATTCAGGCAGCCGGAATCCGGTCATATTTATCAGATCAATGCAGCCTGGCTTCATAATGCCAAAGGGGAGCAGGTCGGTCATATCGAAATTTTTCAGGATATTACCAAACGTACACAGGCCGAAGAAGGACTTAGAGAGAGTGAGGAACGGTTCCGGCTGATGGCGGAAAATATTCCGAATGTGATTTATCTCTGCAACAATGACGGGCGGCTTTCAATGAGTTATATCAACGATCAGGTAGAAGCACTGAGCGGATATTCGAAACGCGATTTCTATAATGACCGTGTCTGTTTTGCCGATCTCAGACATCCGGACGATGCCGGAACCGTGACTCATGACATAGAAAAAGCGGTTGCCGAAAGACGGTCGTTTCATCTTGTTTACCGTATCCTGCATCGGTCCGGCGAGGTCCGATGGCTTGAAGAATTCGGAACCGGCGTTTTCGATGCAGAGGGCAGATTGGAATTTATCCTCGGCGCGATTACAGATATCAATGACCGCAAGCAGGCAGAAGAAGAACTGATGAGTCATGTCAATCAGTCAGCTTTGGTGGGCGAAGTCGGGGTCGCACTGACCGAATCCGGAGGTGTGTCCGATCTTCTGAACCGCTGCGCGGGGGTCATTGTTTCTTATACCGACGCTGACCTTGTGCGGATATGGACAAGCGAACCTTCCGGAAATATGCTGATACTTCGGGCAAGCACAGGAATCTGTACAAATCTTGACGGACCTCACAGCCGGATTCCCATAGGAGAAGGAGACATCGGAAAAATCGCCGAAAAACAGATGCCCTGTGTGTCTTATATGTCGGTTGACGATCTGAGTGTTACGGCAAAACAAAACGATATGGTTTACTTTGCCGCTTATCCGCTGATTGTGGAACACCGGGTGCTGGGAGTCATGGCAGTATTTGCCGCCAGGACATTTTCGGAAAGTATGCTGAAATCCTTTGAAGCCATTGCCCGTCAGATTGCCGTAGGTATTGAACGCAACCGCGCCGAGGCGGATCTGAAAAAAGCAAAGGAAGAAGCAGACAGAGCCAATCAGGCAAAAAGCGAATTTCTTGCCCGGATGAGTCATGAAATCCGGACCCCTATGAATGCCATTATCGGCATGGGACATCTGGCATTGCAGACGGATCTGACTCCCAGACAGTATGACTACCTGAGCAAAATCCATGCCGCTTCCCATTCTTTGCTGGGAATTATCAACGATATTCTTGATTTTTCCAAAATCGAAGCCGGAAAGCTTTGTATAGAAACAGTGGCATTTTATCTCGATGAGGTACTGGAAAATCTTTCCGGTCTGATCACTCTCAAAGCTGAAGAAAAAGGGCTTGAAGTCCTGTTCTGTACCGGCAGGGATGTGCCGCTGTCTCTGATAGGAGACCCTCTGAGGCTGGGACAGATTCTCATCAATCTGACCAACAATGCGGTCAAATTCACAGAATCGGGAGAAATTGTGATTAAAACAGAAACCCTGCGTCAGGATGAAAAACGGGTAATGCTCAGATTTTCGGTCCGTGATACCGGCATAGGTCTTACACCCGAGGAAATCTCGAAACTGTTTCAGCCTTTTACTCAGGCAGACGGCTCCACAACCCGGAAATTCGGCGGCACGGGTCTGGGACTGGTGATATGCAAACGTCTGGCAGAGATGATGGGCGGCGAAATTCAGGTGAAAAGCGAACCGGGCAGAGGGAGCATTTTTGCCTTTACTGCTGAATTCGGGCGCAGACCTCAGGACAGAGACAATCGTTTTTCTCTTTCCGCAAATATCAGGGGAATGCGGGTGCTGGTGGTGGATGACAATAAAACTTCCCGGGAAATCCTAAGGCATACCCTGACATCTTTTTCTTTCGAAGTCACGGTCGCGGATTCCGGCAGAAAGGCAATCGGGGAATTGAAAAAAGCTGCCTCGGACAAGCCTTACGAACTTGTGATTTTAGACTGGAAAATGCCGGAAATGGACGGTATCGAAACCGCGAGGAGGATCAAGCAGGATGCTTTTCTGAAACAGATACCGACTATTATCATGGTGACAGCTTACGGGAGAGAAGAAGTCATGCAGCAGGCTCAGAAAGCAGAACTCGACGGCTTTCTCATCAAGCCGGTGAACCAGTCTGTCCTTTTCAATACTATCATGGAGGTCTTCGGGCAGAAAGCAGACAGAAAAACCCGATCTTCCCCCTGGCAGCTCCCGCAAAATAAGGAATTGGAATCTGTCATAGGCGCAAAGATTCTTCTGGTGGAAGATAATGAGGTGAATCAGCAGGTAGCCACAGAACTCCTTGAAAAAGCAGGTTTAAGTGTCACTATAGCCGAAAACGGGCAGGAGGCGATTCAGGCAGTGAAAGCCTCTTCATTTGATCTGATTCTGATGGATATTCAGATGCCTGACATGGACGGATACGAAGCAACAAAGGCAATCAGGGACTATGAGGCAGGTAAAAAACAGGAGTCAGGTCTCTCTTCTGTCAGCTCTGGCTTTACTCCGATAGTTGCCATCACTGCCCATGCCATGAGCGGTGACCGGAAAAAATGTCTCGAAGCCGGGATGAATGACTACGTCAGCAAACCCATATCTCCCCGTGAGCTTTTTTCAGCGATTATCAGATGGATAAAGCCTGCATCGCTGCAAAAAACCGCTCCGCTTAATTTTTGCACTCCGGAATCCGAACCGGCGAATACCGGAGACTCAGTCCTCCCGGGCATTAATATCAAAGATGCCCTGGAAAGAATAGGAGATTGGGGGCTTTTTCGGAAAATCCTCCTGAAATTCAAAGAAAATCACAGCAATGTGTCCGATGAGATAAAAGTCGCTCTGAAAAACGGCGATACAGAGCTTGCCCTGAGATCAGCCCATACAATCAAAGGGGTGGCAGGAAATATCAGCGCGCATGAGTTGTACGAGGCTGCACGGGAACTGGAGACAGTAATCCGGCAGGGTAAAAGCAGTGAAGGTCTGCTGGAAAATTTCAGCCGAAGTCTGAACATCGTCCTGCATTCCATCGGAACCATGGAACAGAAAGAGGAACCAAAGGCAGTTGTCAGCATAGAACCGGCTGATATTTCAAAAATAGAAGCCATTATGACCGAACTGTCCGAACTGCTTGAGGAAGACTACACAGAAGCCGCAGACCGTCTGAACAGCCTGAAAAGATTAGTGAATAATTCCGTGATCCGCGAGAAACTGAAAGAGCTTGAATATCTTATGGGACAGTATGACACGGACAGCGCATTAAAGACCTTGTACCGGATTGCCGATCTGCTGAATATTGCTCTGACAAGGAGAGGATAATGAGTATTTCCGACAAACTGAAGATTCTCATTGTGGATGATACCCCTGAAAACATTGATGTATTGATGGGAGTCCTCAAAAACGACTATAAGATGATTGCGGCACTCAACGGAGAAAAAGCCCTGAAAATGGCAGAGGGAAAATATCCGCCGGATCTGATTCTGTTAGACATTATGATGCCCGGAATGGACGGGTTCGAAGTATGCAGCCGGCTCAAGGCAGCAGATGCAACCCGAGATATTCCGGTGATCTTTATCACGGCAAAAAGCGAAACAGAAGATGAAACCCGCGGGCTTGAACTCGGTGCGGTGGATTTTATCACCAAACCCATCAGTCCGCCAGTAGTCAGAGCCAGAGTCAGAACGCATCTTTCCCTGATGCTTGCCCGTCAGGAACTTGAGAGACAAAATGAGGAACTTCGGGACGCGGCACGCCTCAGGGAAGATGTGGAACATATTACCCGCCATGATCTGAAAACGCCTCTTAATGCAATCATCGGTCTGCCTGATCTCCTGACACTGAAGGGTCCGGTGAATGCCGAACAGGAGAAAATCATCGGAATGATAAGGGAGTCAGGTTATAAGATGCTGAACATGATCAACCGGTCCCTTGATATTTTCAAGATGGAACGGGGAATTTATCTTTTTCATCCCGAACCTGTAGATATATTGCAGACCGTCACTAAGATCACCGTGGAAATACGGGATATCGCCTGGAGCAAAAGAATTTCGCTGAAAGTACTGCTTCGCGGCGCACCCCCGGCCCCGGAGGATAACTTTATCGTTATGGCAGAAGAACTGCTGTGCTATTCCATGCTGGCAAATCTGATAAAAAATGCGATTGAAGCCTCGCCTGACAAAGAAAAGGTCACGATTTCTTTTTCCGAGGAATCTGATGAGGCTGTGATCCGTATTCATAACAAAGGAGCAGTTCCCGAAGATATCCGGGACCGGTTCTTCGAGAAATATGTCACATCCGGCAAAACAACAGGTACGGGACTCGGAACATACAGTGCGAGACTCATGGCTGAAATTCAGAAAGGCAGAATATCTATGACTGCATCGGAGAGCGAAGGCACAACGGTAACTGTCCGTTTTCCGGGATACGGATCAGTCCGTGAGAATAAGAATTTATAATTATTTTAATATGTATGACAAATGAGCGGTTTTGACAAGGCGTATATATGGAGATATTGGAAGAAAACATCGGCGGTGTTTCGTTTCTGTGCGACATGCACGGCAGGCTCATAGAATTTCTAAGAGACGATATCGGCATTTCCGCGCGGCTCAGACCGGGACAGCCTTTCAGCATGGTGTTCGACACGGAAAGCATTCAGAAGGGATTCAAGTTTTTCTCCGAAGTGAAAAGCAAAGGCACGGCTTTTGACTGGGAATTATGTGTAGTAATCGGCGGACGCTGCGAAGTGCTGCATTTTGCAGGCTATTCCGGCGCGGACAATATTTTCATCGTCGGTGCGAAAACGCGTTCCGGCGTGCTTCATTTTTGTGACGAACTCGTGCGGATCAACAATGATCAGGCAAATTCGGTGAGGTCTCTGATGAAAGATCAGATATCTGCTTCGCGTGAACATTCCGAGCGGGAGAAAAAATATTACGAAGAACTGACCCGCCTGAACAACGAGCTTGAAAGCATTCAGCGGCAGCTGGAAAAAAAGAATATCGAACAGGAAAGATTGAATAAGGAATTATCTGCGACTATCGCAGAACTGGAACGGACAAGAGATCAACTGATTCAGAGCGAAAAAATGGCTTCTCTGGGTCGCCTTGTTTCGGGCTTTGCCCATGAAATCAATACGCCTGTCGGCATTGCCATCACAGCGTCATCAAGCCTTTATGATGCTCAGCAGAATATCAAGCGGATGCTTTCTCAGGAAGAAGTCGAAGAAGAAGAATTGGTCAGCAATCTTGATACTATCCGGGAGGCTTCGGAACTGACTTTGTCGAATCTGCGCCGTGCTGCTGATCTTGTGAGCAGTTTCAAGAGAACTTCTATTGATCAGACCGCTGAAACTGCCCGGCTGTTCGGTGTCTGCGAAGTCATACACGATGTGATTCTAAGTCTGGGCAACAAATTCAAGCCCCCCCGCATTGAGATCAGAGCAGACTGTCCCGAAGAACTGAATATCTTCGGTTATCCTGGTTCTGTAAGTCATCTGCAAAAAAAATTGTCGAGGCGCACGGAGGGGACATCCGGGTGGAAACCAAGATGGGCATGGGATCAACATTTTATGTATCCATTCCCTTTTTAAGTGAGAAGTGAGAATTGGGAAGTGAGAATTGAGAATTGAGAATTATTTCTCACTTCTCACTCCTCACTTCTCACTTTAAGGACAAGCCATG